>CAZZWW010000205.1:0-5896 GCA_964657815.1 Vulcanimicrobiota bacterium
ATTGCTTCAACCCGGAGAAGAACCCGGCGCTGAAGAAGGAGATCAAGCTGGCGCGCCGCGCCTTCGTGCCCGACGCCTCGATCAAGAAGATCATCCAGTACGCCAGGCAAGGCTTCACCGAGGTCAAGCTCGACACCTACACGCTGGACTGGGACTCGGACGCCTACCTCACCGTCGCCGGCCAGAACTCCAACAATTCGGTCCGCATCACCGACGACTTCCTCCGCGCGGTCGAGGACGATGGCGAGTGGACGCTGACCAAGCGCATCACCGGCGAGCCGCACAAGGTGCTGAAGGCCAAGGATCTCTGGGACAAGATCGGCCACGCCGCCTGGCACTCGGCCGATCCCGGCCTGCAGTACCACACCACCATCAACGACTGGCACACCTGCCCGGCGGGTGGCGCCATCGTCGCCTCGAACCCGTGCTCCGAGTACATGTTCCTCGACGACACGGCGTGCAACCTCGCCTCGCTGAACCTGCTGCAGTTCAGGCAGGCCGACAAGCGCTTCGACCTCGCCGCCTACGAGCACGCCGTGCGGCTCTGGACCGTGGTGCTCGAGCTCTCCGTCGTCATGGCGCAGTTCCCGAGCCGCGAGATCGCGCAGCTCTCCTACGACTACCGCACCCTGGGGCTCGGCTACGCCAACATCGGCGGCTACCTCATGTCCTCGGGCATCGCCTACGACAGCGACGAGGGCCGCGCCATCTGCGGCGCGCTGTCGGCGATCATGACCGGCGTCTGCTACGCCACCTCGGCCGAGATGGCCAAGGAGCGCGGCCCCTTCGCGCGCTTCGCCGACAACCGCGAGGCCATGCTGCGCGTGATGCGCAACCATCGCCGCGCCGCCCACGGCGAGGCCGACGGCTACGAGGCGCTGGCCGTGGCGCCGGTGCCGCTCGACACCTCGGCCCTTCGCGACCAGAGGCTTGCCGAGCACGCCCGCGCCGCCTGGGACAAGGCCGTGCAGCTCGGCGAGAGCCATGGCTACCGCAACGCCCAGGTCTCGGTCGTCGCCCCCACCGGCACCATCGGCCTCGTGATGGATTGCGACACGACCGGGATCGAGCCGGACTTCGCGCTGGTGAAGTTCAAGAAGCTCGCCGGCGGCGGCTACTTCAAGATCATCAACCGCGCCGTGCCCGAGGCGCTGCGCGCGCTCGGCTACCGCGAGGCGGATCTGGCCGAGATCGAGGCCTACGCCGTCGGCCACGCCTCGCTGCGCCAGGCGCCGGCGATCAACCACACCACGCTCAAGGCCAAGGGCTTCACCGAGGCCAAGCTGGAGGAGATCGAGAAGACGCTGGCGGGTGCCTTCGACATCAAGTTCGTCTTCAACAAATGGACGGTGGGCGCCGACTACCTCCGCGACGTGCTCAAGGTGCCGGCCGCCAAGGCGGACGACCCGGCCTTCGACCTGCTCACCCACCTCGGCTTCTCCAGGGCCGACATCGAGGCCGCCAACATCCACGTCTGCGGCGCCATGACGGTGGAGGGCGCGCCGCACCTCAAGCGCGAGCACTACCCCGTGTTCGACTGCGCCAACGCCTGCGGCCGCACCGGCGTGCGCTACCTCTCGTGGGAGAGCCACATCCGCATGATGGCGGCGGCGCAGCCCTTCATCTCGGGCGCGATCTCCAAGACCATCAACATGCCCAACGACGCCACGGTCGAGGAGTGCAAGGAGGCCTACATGCTCTCCTGGCGCCTCGCGCTGAAGGCCAACGCGCTGTACCGCGACGGCTCCAAGCTGAGCCAGCCGTTGAACGCCCAACTGATCGCCGACGAGGAGGACGAGATCGACGAGGCGATCGACGCCGTGCTGGCGGCGCCGCTGCCGGCCCGCGCCGCCGTGGTCGCCGAGAAGATCGTCGAGCGCGTGGTCGAGCGCATCGAGCGCAACCGCGACCGCGAGCGCCTGCCCGACCGCCGCAAGGGCTACACCCAGAAGGCCGTGGTCGGCGGCCACAAGGTGTACCTGCGCACCGGCGAGTACCAGGACGGCCGCATCGGCGAGATCTTCATCGACATGCACAAGGAGGGCGCCGCCTTCCGCAGTTTGATGAACAACTTCGCCATCGCCATTTCGGTCGGCCTGCAATACGGCGTGCCGCTCGACGAATACGTCGACGCCTTCACCTTCACCCGCTTCGAGCCGGCCGGCCTCGTGCAGGGCAACGACGCCATCAAGAACGCCACGTCGATCCTCGACTACGTGTTCCGCGAGCTCGCCATCTCCTATCTCGGCCGCAACGAGCTGGCCCACGTCGACCCCAGCGAGATCGGCCACGACGTCATCGGCGGCGGCGAGGACCAGGGCCGCGTGCAGCCGGCCGCCGAGGTGCCGGCCTCGACGGCGAAGTTCGTGTCCAAAGGGTTCGTGCGCAGCAAGGCCGACAAGCTGATGCTGCTGCAGGGCGGCCATGTGCCGGGTGGGCCGGGCTACGGTCCGATGGCGCGCGTCGGCAACGCGGCGGTGGCGCTGAAGCCGAGTCCCGAGGAGGCCGAGCTGCGCGAGGTGGCCGAGGCGCTGGGCGCGGAGCTGGGCTATGCCGAGCCGGCATCGGCCCCGGTGGCGACGACGGCGGAGAAGCGCTCGCTCGCCCGCATGAAGGGGTACACGGGTGAGGCCTGCACCGAGTGCGGGAACTTCACGCTGGTGCGCAACGGGACGTGCCTGAAGTGCGACACGTGCGGTGGGACGAGCGGGTGTAGCTGAAGGTATCTTCAGCACAGGCTCTGTGAGGACAACGATAGTTTATCCGTAAGGACTACAAGTGTATCCGCAATCGACCTCAAAGCCCGACACTCGAGAGGGCGCCGCGATCAAGGGCGCCCTTCACGGCGTGGACATCCTCGCGGCACGCCAGCTGGCACGACAGGCAGCCGTTACCTGATCATTGAAGGTCGTGCCGGGTACGGCGCGGAGAACGGTGAATGCTAGATGTCGCCGCTTCCGATCGCGGAGGACCGGCTCACCAGCGTTCTTCTTGATCATGTCGCGGACGAACGGATGCGGGTCGATGCCGATCGCAATGACGCGTACTGCTTAGGCGAACTCACGGCCGAGGAAATCGCGCTGATCCCCGATCGCCTCACGGGTCTGTCCGTGTGGATCGTCGGATGTGCGATTCGGGGGCGCACAGGATAAGAGCAGCGCTTCGGCGCGCGCATACATCGCCGTTTCGGACAACAGCGGCTCGTCAGGGCTTCCGAGCACATGGCCCAGGATTCCAAGAAACACCATTTTGTGCCGGCCTTCTACACTTCGCGATGGACCGGCGAGGACGGCAAGCTCGTGGCTTGGTCCAGGCCTCACCGGTCTGTCGTCGAGCGGCGCAAGCATCCCGAGGCGGTGGCCTGGGAAAAGCACCTCAACTCCTTCGAGGACCTGCCCGAGGGCACGCGTGAATGGTTCGAGGACCACTTCCTCAACCGGGCAGACCCCTTATAGGGATGAAACGTGTGTTAATCCGCCCCTGAACATTCATCTAACTGCGATTATGAGACGTCCGATGTACATCGATAGCATACTGAAGACGTAAGAGAGTGCGCACCTCTACCGCCTGGAAGGCGCGCCCCACAATAGATGCACTCCCCACGATCCATACGACCTTGCTTGAGACGAGAAATGCGCAAATCCGTGTCGTCTGGGGGTTCGTTGCGATGCTTAAAAGCGCCCAATATCTTGGCGAAATACATCACGAAACATAACATTATACAGACGGTTATTATTTCCCGCAGGGCTGTCATAGGTCCGTCCTAAACTCATTTTAGATCGAGATATACGCGCTCAAAGATCGAAATCATTGAACAACGGTCGACCCTATACGCTACGATAGGACGTTGTCAGACCTCATAACGTATGACGAAGACAAGTCATAGGTGACGAAGCGCTACACGTCGTCCCTTGCATATTCAAACGAAAAGGGCCTCAGCTCTCTAGACCATTTATGAAAGAACCAATCGACACTAGGATCCAAAGGACTACGGCTATTTTGGCTAAAGCGCCGTTGGCGAACTTGTGA
Organism: Vulcanimicrobiota bacterium; assembly: GCA_964657815.1. GTDB lineage: Bacteria > Pseudomonadota > Alphaproteobacteria > Rhizobiales > Beijerinckiaceae > RH-AL1. Next base: position 4,030 of record CAZZWW010000205.1, read on the forward strand.
GGGTACATCCGACAATAATTTGTCGAACTTCGCCAAATCGAGACCCAGGGCTTCCACGATATTTGCCTCCGTCTGGATCAACACCTTCTACATTGCATTCGTGAATAAAGAGCATCTCCTCGAACACAAATTCTGTATCTAATTTGCTGATATGGTTTACGAAATGTAACATCTAAAAAGCTGAAGAACACCGTCGCGGTTGGCCTTCACCGGGCGCCCGGTGTCGCGGATCAGTGGGATGGTCGTGAGCGTCGCGCCCTCGGCCAGTGCGCGCGCGACATCCGGATCGCGTCGCAAGGCTTCGATCGCACTCGGTGCCGGAACCGTCGCGCGGGTCTCGACGGCCATCACCCAGTCGCGCAGCGCCTCGGCCGCGTTGCCGATCGCGGCATCGACGGTGTCTCCCATGGCCGTGCAGCCATCGAGGTCGGGAAACACGATCCCGAAACCGCCGGCCTCGCCGTCGATCAAGGCGTAATAGCGCTCCACTAGATCCTCCATCCCGCGGCCTTGGCGATCGATCGCGCGACGCTGCTGCTCACTCGTCAGTGTCGGGGCGCGGCATCCCGAGCCGATACACGCCCCTCGTCGTCTCCGGCTCGGCGACCGGCATGCCCTTCCGAAATATCGCGACCTTCCCCTCCGCGGCAAGGCGCACGGCCACGCGGCGAACCGGTGCCATGAGCCTGCGCCAATCCTCCGGGCTCGGGCCGCCGAGCGCGCGCGCGACCTCGGACGGGCAGACGGTCTTGTCCGCTCCCCGCCCCGCGCTCCGCCACGAGGCGCAGCAGCACCGCCACGATCTCGCTCTCCCGCACCATCGCATCGGCTCCGCGCTGGCCATTCCCATGTCCGTCCCATAGGTTTCGCCAACCGTCGAATCTCTGTCCTGTCGCGATGACCGCAACCGCCTTCGACCGCCTCGCCCTTCTCGCCGCGCTCGACGAGATCGGCACCGCCGCCGCGGCGCACGGCACGCGCCTCGAACTCGCGATCTACGGCGGCAGCGCGCTGATGCTCGCCAGCAACTTCCGCTTCTCCACCGAGGACGTCGACATCGCCGAACTCGGCGAGTGGCCGTCGTGGCTCGGCGAAACCGTCGCCGCGATCGCCACCCGCAACGGATGGACGCCGGACTGGCTCAACGAGGCGGTGACCTTCCACCTGAGCCCGCTCGCCGACGCGGCGGCGGACCATATGGTCTACGGCTCCTTTCCGCGAGGCGGGGCGCCGGGCCTCGTCGTCAGCGTGCCGCACGCGGACTACATGCTGGCCCTGAAGCTGAAGGCCATGCGCGTCACCGATCCGGCCAAGGGCAGGCTGGAGGCCGACGATATCTTCCAGCTCATGCGCGTCGTCGGGATCGACACGGCGGAGCAAGCGATGCAGGTTCTGGCACGCTACTTTCCGGTCTCCGCGCAGGACACGGGCAGGCAGCGCTTCCTGTTGAAACATCTCGCACCGAGCGAAGCGGCGAGGTCCATCGATGCGCCCGACTACCCTCGCGGAGGCCTGCCGGAGAGCCCGGGCCGGTGAGCCCTTCGCCCACACCTTCGCGATGGCGATCGGCGACTTCCTGCAGGCCTATTACGCCGCGCCCGACCCGGCCGCGCGCGAGCCCATGCTTCGCGACGAGCCGCCGCCTTTCGCCGATCCGCGCTGGGACGCGCTCGTCGGCGGCATGGCGGAATATCTCTACAAGCGGTGGGCGCCGTTCCGGCCGCCTCCTTGGATCAAGAACGCCGACCGCTACCTCGAGAGGCCGTTCTGGCCGGTCGGCGAGGGCGACCCCGCTCTCATGGAATACCTCGTCTTCGCCAGCCCCGGCGAGTTCAGGAGCCGCAACGTGATGACGGACGAGACGCCG
>CAZZWW010000206.1:0-5880 GCA_964657815.1 Vulcanimicrobiota bacterium
TCGAGATCGACGAGCGCACCGTCGACGTCCACGTCGGCCGCCTGCGCAAGGCGCTGAGCCAGGAAGGCGAGGCCGACCCGATCCGCACCGTGCGCGGCGCCGGCTACGCCTTCGACGAGACCTTCGGGCAGTAGCCGACGCGGTCTCGAGGTGCTCGCAGGTCGAGCCGCCAGTAGAGGACGTTCGGATAGGGGTTGCGCCAGTAGGGTGGCGTCTCCTCGAAGCCCGCGCGGCGGTAGAGGCCGATCGCGTCCGTGAGCGACATCAACGTATCGAGGACCATGGTGCGATAGCCGGCCGCCGCGGCCGCCTCGATCGCCACCTCCAGCAGGCGCCGTCCGAGCCCTGTTCCGCGCGCCTGCTCGCGCACGAAAAGCCGCTTCAGCTCGCAAACCTCTCCACCTTCGAAGGAGCGCAGCCCGACGCAGCCGACCGCGGTGCCGCGCGCATCGAAGGCGAGCAGCAGGGCGCCGGACGGCGGAGCGTAGGCGCCGGGCAGGGCGGCGAGCTCGGCCTCGAAGCCCTGCAGGGCGAGGTCGACGTCGAGGCTCGCCGCATATTCGCGGAAGAGCGTCCCCGCGGCGGCCAGATCGGCAGGGCCTTCGGCCTGCCGGACGCTCGCCTCGCGCGGGTAGCGCATCGCCACCGACGCCCTCGTGTACTTGCCGCCGCGTGTGGCGAGCAGCGTGGGATCATGGATGAAGCCGACCTTCTCGTAGAGGCGGATGGCGGCGGCGCATTTGGGATTCGTCAGAAGGTAGAGTTCCTCGACATCCATGGACCGGGCGCGGGCGATCAGGGCGCGCAGCAGCATCTCGCCGGCGCCCCGGCCCTGAGCACGCGGCGTCACGCCCATCTTGGTCAGTTCAAAGACGCCGTCGGCGACCTTCATCAGCGCGCCGGCGCCGACCACCCCGAGGTCGGGCGCCTCGACGAACAGCACGACGCCGCCCCGGTCGACGATGACGCCGCGCGGGTCGGACAGGATGCGGCGGTCCTCGTCCTCCAGCGAGAACATCGCCTCGATCCACTCGGCGTTGAGCGCATAGAAGGCGGGGGCGAGATCGTCGGTGTATTCGCGGGTGGCGAGCGGCTGCGCGATCCTGGCGGCATCGGCGATGCGGCCCGCGAGGGACCGCTGCTCCAGCCGCGCCTCGAGCCCGGCGATCTGCTCGAGGAAGCTGCCCGAGAGGCCGTCGCAGAGCGCGTCGGCGGCGCCGCGGACCTGCGGCCACAGCCCGGTCTTGATCCGCGCGACCAGCGTGTCGCCTGCGGCCGTCAGCGCGAGGCACTTCTGTCGCCCGTCGGAAGCCGGCCGCGACACCTCGATCAAGCCGAGGTCGGCCAGGAAGCCGGCGATGCGCGTCACCGCCGGCTGGCTGATGCCGAGCGCCTCCACCGCTTCGGACACGGTGAGCGTGCCGTCGCGGTCGAGTGCCGCGAGCAGAGGGACGTGCGAGGGCTGCACCGGCAGATCGAGAGCTTCCAGCACGGTCGAGGCATCAGCCTGCATGCGGTCGGCGAGGCGCTTGATCCGGCTGCCGAGGAAGAGGCTGCCGGAGGCGGCGAGGACGTCGCTGGGCATGTGAGACTCCTATCAATAACGCGTTATGTAAAAGTCGAAAACTGGCGGTCAAGTGGCAGGGGGGTGAGCTGGTAGCATCCACGCCGCCACACCCTCACCCAAATATATATGTTATAACATAATTATTGACCGGAATGGAGAGCCTTCGGCATGTGCATCGACGAGGCGGGCTTCGACACGATCGGAGCCGAGGAGCGCGAAGGCCTGCGCGCGGCGGCCGGCGTCGCGTTCCCGGCGCATCGGTTCGGCGTCCACGCCAATGCGGACGGCATCTGCTGGATCGTGCTCGAGCCGTCCACGATCCGCGACGACCTGCTGCGTTTCACCATCTGCCGCATCGCGCCCTGCCTCATGGTGCTGGTCGAGGATACGTCCGGGCGCCGCCAGATCTGCAGCACGGACGGCGTCGACAACGCCATGGCCTTCGCCCGCCAGGCGACCGACCAGGCCGTCCTCGCCGCCCTGAACGCGCATCCCGCGCACGAAGTGTTGCAATGAGCGCAGTTCCGCGTCGGACACTCGACACTTCCGGCTACGCTCTCATGGCGCCGGTACCTTGCCGATCCCGTCCAACTTCGCGAGCACGTCGTCGGACAGCGTGATCTTCGCCGCCGCGAGATTCTCGTGCAGGTGCTCCACCGAGGAGGCGCCGGGGATCAGCAGGATGTTGGGCGCGCGGTGCAGCAGCCAGGCCAGCGCCACCTGCGCCGCGGCGCGATAATCCGGCGCGATCCGGACAGGTCGTGCGGTCCGCCGGAGAGCCGTGACGTGACGCCGACCAGCCATGCTAAGTCTCCCGCCATGAGCTCGCTCGCGTGACCGCCGCCCTCCTCGATCCCGTGCCGCCCGACGCGCTCGATACGCTGCATCGCGTATTCGGCTTCACGGCGCTGCGTCCGGGACAGGACGAAGTGGTGGCCGCCGTGCTCGCCGGCGACGACGTGTTGGCGGTCATGCCGACGGGCGCCGGCAAGTCGCTGTGCTACCAGCTGCCGGCGCTCTGCTCGGGCCGGCTCACCGTGGTGGTGTCGCCGCTGATCGCGCTGATGCGCGACCAGGTGAACCGTCTGACGTCCCACGGCGTCGCCGCGGGTGGGCTGCACTCCGGCAACACTGGCGCCGAGGCGCACGACATCGAGACCGCGCTCCGCGCCCGCCGGCTCAAGCTGCTCTACGTGTCGCCGGAGCGGCTGCTGCGCGGCGGCACGCTCGATGCCCTGCGCGCGGCCGGCTGCGACCGCCTCGCCATCGACGAGGCGCATTGCGTCTCGCAGTGGGGCCACGACTTCCGCCCTGAATACATGGAGCTGCGCGCCGCCGCCGACGCGCTCGGCGACCCGCAGGTCATCGCCGTGACCGCCTCGGCCGATCCCGCGACGCGCGAGGAGATCGTCTCAAAACTCTTCCGGCGCGATCCCCGGCGCTTCGTGCGCTCGTTCGACCGGCCCAACCTGCACCTCGCCGTGGCCAAGAAGGCCGATGTCACGGCCCAGGTGAAGGCCGTGGTGCGGGCGAGGAAGGGCCAGGCCGGCATCGTCTACGCCGCCTCGCGCAAGGGCGTCGAGAAGCTCGCCGACATCCTCTCCGCCGACGGCACCCACGCCCTGCCCTACCACGCCGGCATGGACGGCCACCTGCGCCACGCCAACCAGGACGCCTTCCTCAAGCAGCCCGGCGTCGTCGTGGTGGCGACGATCGCCTTCGGCATGGGCATCGACAAGCCCGACGTGCGCTTCGTCTGCCACGCCGACCTGCCGGGGTCTGTCGAGGGCTACTACCAGGAGATCGGCCGCGCCGGCCGAGACGGCGCGAGGGCCGACGCGCTCATGCTGTGGGGCGAGGGCGACATCCGCCTGCGCGAACGCCAGATCATGCTGTCGGACGCCTCGCCGGCGCGCAAGGCGATGGAACGCCGACGTCTCACCGCCCTGCTGGCGCTGTGCGAGAGCCCCCGGTGTCGTCGCCAGACCCTCCTCGCCGCTTTCGGCGAGGAGGGGCCGGCCTGCGGCTTCTGCGACATCTGCGACGGCGCCCACACCATGATCGACGGGGTCGTGCAGGCGCAGAAGGCGATGTCGGCGATCCTGCGCACCTCGGGGCGCTTCTTCCCCGGCCACCTCGCCAACCTGCTCGTGGGCAAGGTCACCGAAGCGATCTCGCGCCACAGTCACGACGACCTGCCGACCTTCGGGGTCGGCTCAGAGCACGACGCCGCCGGCTGGCGCTCGGTGTTCCGCCAGATCCAGGCCGCCGGGCTGATCGCCCAGGATGTCGACGACGGCGAGCGCTGGCTGGTGACGGAGAAGGGCCGCGCCGTGCTCAAGGGCGAAGCCCAGCTCGAGCTTTTGGCCAGCGAGGACGTGCCGCGCCGCGAGCGCAAGGCGCGGCGCATGCTCGGCGGCTTCGCCGCCGACGGCGAGCCGCATCCGCGATCGGAAGGTCCCGGTGCGGGCGACGGCGGCGAGGCGCTCAGCGTCGCCGACGAGCGGCTGTTCGCGGCGCTGAAGGCGCACCGGCTCGAGATCGCGAGGGCGAAGAAGCTGCCGCCCTACGTGATCTTCCACGACAAGACGCTGCGCGACATCGCCCGAGCCCGCCCGAGCGACGCGATCGATCTCAGCCGTCTCCCTGGCATCGGGCCAGCCAAGGTCGGGCAGTACGGGGACGACGTGCTGGCGGTAGTGGCGCGGTTCGCGGACTGAGATCTACGCCGCCCGCATCGCGGCGGCGAAGGAGCCGACGGCCGACGTCATGCCGGCGGCGATCTCGTCGAGCTCTCGGGCCAGCGTCGAGACGGAGGCGGCGGAGCTCGCGGTATCGCCGATCGAGCGCACCACGTTCTCGATGTGCCCGCTCATGGACGCCGTGCCGGCCGCCGCCGAGCGCACGTTGCGGGCGATCTCCTGCGTCGCCGCGCCCTGCTCGTGCACGGCGGAGGCGATGATGGTCGAGATGTGCTCGACCTCGGAGATCTTCTTCTGGATCTTGTCGATCGCCTCGACCGACTGGTCGGTGGCCTCCTGCATCTCGGCGATCTGGCCGGAGATGTCCTGCGTCGCCTTGGCGGTCTGCGTGGCCAACGTCTTGACCTCCTGCGCGACCACGGCAAAGCCGCGACCGGCCTCGCCGGCGCGGGCCGCCTCGATCGTGGCGTTGAGCGCAAGCAGGTTGGTCTGCGCCGCGATGCGCGAGATCAGGCTGACGACGTCGCCGACCTTCTGCGCGGCGGAGGACAGCCGGCCCATGCCGGCATTGGTCTCGACCGCGCGCTCCACGGCGGTGCGCACGACGCTGGTCGACTGCACGACCTGGCGGCTGATCTCCTCGATCGAATCGAGCAGCTGCTCGGACGCGGTGGCGACGGAGGACACGTCGCCGGCGGCGTCGGCGGAGGCGTTGGTGGCCTTGTCCGATCCGTCGTGGGCATGGCGGGCGGAATTCGTCATGGTCTCGGCCGCGTCGGCGAGGCGGCGCGTCATGGTCTCGACGCGGCGCAGGTTGGTCGTGAGGTCGGTCGCGAAACGCTCGATCCTGTCGCGCATGTCTCGGACGCGGGCGTCCGGCAGGGCGGCCTCTGCCGTGACGGGTGCCGCATGATGAGCGGCGGCGGCATCGCGCAAGGTGGCCAGCGCGCGGGCGATGCGGCCGATTTCGTCGTCGCGAGCGTCGCCCGCGATATCCGACGGCGCGTCGCCGACGGCGACCTGCTCCGCCGCGGCGGCGAGCGCCGCCAGCGGCCGGCCGACGGAGGCTCGGATGACGGGGACGGAGACGCCGGCCATGACGGCGGCGGCGAACACCGCGGCGAGCGCGAGGCTCCACTGGCCCGTCTGGATGGCGCCGGCGAGTCGTGCCCCGGCATCGCCCCCCACCGACGAGGCCTCGCCTCCGACGCCCGAAAGCACGGTCCAGCCGTACGCTCCCAGGGCGAGGACGAGCCCGCTCAGCAGCCATTGCCGGATCACCAGGCTGCGCCCGACCGAAACGATGCCCATCGCGCTCAAAGTCCCGCGGTTCACGTCACGGTAACCTAAGGGCATTGCGTTCACAGCCGGTAAATGCTTCCGGGTTCCGGCAAGCTTTTGCTGGGGATGCCATGCCGCTGAACGTCGCCGTGCAGATGGATCCGATCGAGCGCATCTCGATCGCGGGGGACACGACCTTCGCGCTCATGCTCGAGGCGAGCCGTCGCGGGCACGCGCTGACCTATTACCGGCCGGAGCAGCTCAGCCTGCGCGGCGGCAGGGCGGTGGCGCGTGCCGCTCCCGTCGAGGTGCGCGACGTCGCCGGGGACC
>CAZZWW010000207.1:0-5840 GCA_964657815.1 Vulcanimicrobiota bacterium
CAGCACGGTCTTGCCGACGCCGGCGCCGCCGAAGAGGCCGATCTTGCCGCCTTTGGCATAGGGCGCGAGCAGGTCGACGACCTTGATGCCGGTGACGAGGATCTGCGAATCCGTGGACTGGTCGACGTAGGGGGGCGCCGAGGCGTGGATCGGGCGGCGCTCGTCGGTGCCGATGGGGCCGAGTTCGTCCACCGGCTCGCCGATGACGTTGATGATGCGGCCGAGCGTCTTGACGCCGACCGGCACGGTGATCGGCGAGCCGGTGTCGGTGACCTCCTGGCCGCGGACCAGGCCGTCGGAGATGTCCATCGCGACGCAGCGCACGGCGTGCTCGCCGAGGTGCTGGGCGACCTCGAGCACGAGGCGCTGGCCGTTGTTCTGCGTCTCCAGCGCGTTCATGATCTCGGGCAAGTAGCCTTCGAACTTCACGTCGACGACGGGACCGATGACCTGGGTCACCCGTCCCACGGGCTTGTTGGTGGCGGCTTCAGCCATGGTCGTTCCTCTTGACGGTCAGAGCGCTTCGGCGCCCGAGATGATCTCGATCAGTTCCTTGGTGATCAGCGCCTGACGAGAGCGGTTGTACTGCATCGTCTGCTTCTTGATCATGTCGCCGGCATTGCGTGTGGCGTTGTCCATCGCCGTCATGCGCGAGCCCTGCTCGGAGGCGGCGTTCTCCAGCATGGCGCGGAACACCTGCACCTGCACGTTGCGCGGCAGCAGTTCGGCGAGGATCTCCTCCTCGTCGGGCTCGTACTCGTAGACCGCGCCGCCCTCGGTGGTCTTGTCCGCGTTCTCGGCATCCTCGGGTACGGGAAGCGGGATCAGCTGCAACGCGGTCGGCTTCTGCGCGATGACCGATTCGAACCTGGAGTAGAACAGCGTGGCGACGTCGAACTCGCCCTTGTCGTACATGTCGAGAAGCTTGGCGCCGATCGGCTGAGCCACCGAGAAGGTCAGCTGCTTGGCCTTGACCTCGACGACCTCCTGGATCTCGTCGGGGAACTGCCGGCGCAGGATGTCGTAGCCCTTCTTGCCGATGCAGAGGATCTTGACGGTCTTGCCCTCGCGCTTCAGCCGATTGGCATGGTCGCGGGCAAGGCGGGCGATCGACGAGTTGAAGGCGCCGCAGAGGCCGCGCTCGCCGGTGGCGACGACGAGCAGATGCGTGTCGTCGCTGCCGGTGCCACCGAGCAGCTTGGGCGCGTTCGGGTCGCCGGCGAGGCTGGTGGCGAGCCGCGTCAGCACCTTCTCCATGCGCTCGGCGTAGGGGCGGGCGGCCTCCGCCGCCTGCTGCGCCTTACGCAGCTTGGCGGCGGCGACCATCTGCATCGCCTTGGTGATCTTCTGCGTCGCCTTGACGGAGGAGATGCGGCTTCGGAGGTCCTTGAGGGAGGGCATGAGCTATCCGTTGGCGGTGGGCGCGCGCGGCCTGGATCAGGCGGCCTTCTTGTCGCCGGCTTCCTTGTCGCCACTTCCGGCCTTCGCCGCGGTGACCTTGGTGTCGTCTTCCTTCTTCTCGAAGCCCTTCGAAACGTCCTCGACCACCTTCTTCAGCTTGCCGGCATCGTCGTCCGACAGGGCCGTGGTGTCGCGGATGTGGTCGAGCAGCTCCTTGTGCTGCGTGCGCAGCGCGCCGAGCAGCTTGTCCTCGAACGGCTTGATGGACGAGACCTCCATCTTGTCGAGATAGCCGTTCACGCCGGCGTAGATCACGCAGACCTGCTCCTCCATCTTCAGCGGCGCGAACTGCGCCTGCTTGAGCAGCTCGGTCAGGCGGGCGCCGCGGTTGAGCAGCTTCTGCGTCGACGGATCGAGATCGGAGCCGAACTGCGCGAACGAGGCCATCTCGCGGTACTGCGCCAGCTCGCCCTTGATCTTGCCGGCGACCTTCTTCATCGCCTTGGTCTGCGCGGCCGAGCCGACGCGCGACACCGAGAGGCCGACGTTCACCGCCGGGCGGATGCCCTGGTAGAACAGGTCGGTCTCGAGGAAGATCTGGCCGTCGGTGATCGAGATCACGTTGGTCGGGATGTAGGCCGAGACGTCGTTGGCCTGGGTCTCGATGACCGGGAGCGCCGTCAGGGAGCCGCCGCCGTGGTCGCTGTTGAGCTTGGCCGCACGTTCGAGCAGGCGGCTGTGCAGGTAGAACACGTCGCCCGGGAACGCTTCGCGGCCCGGCGGCCGGCGCAGCAGCAGAGACATCTGTCGGTAGGCGACGGCCTGCTTCGAGAGATCGTCGTAGCAGATCAGGCCGTGCATGCCGTTGTCGCGGAAGTACTCGCCCATGGTGCAGCCGGCGAACGGCGCCAGGAACTGCATCGGCGCCGGGTCGGAGGCGGTGGCGGCGACGACGATCGAATATTCGAGCGCGCCGTTCTCCTCGAGCACCTTCACGAACTGGGCGACGGTGGAGCGCTTCTGGCCGATGGCGACGTAGATGCAGTAGAGCTTCTTGCCCTCGTCGTCGCCCTGGTTCAGCGGCTTCTGGTTGAGGATGGCGTCGAGCGCGACGGCGGTCTTGCCGGTCTGGCGGTCGCCGATGATCAGCTCGCGCTGGCCGCGGCCGATCGGGATCAGCGCGTCGATGGCCTTGAGACCGGTCTGCATCGGCTCGTCCACCGACTTGCGCGGCATGATGCCGGGCGCCTTGACGTCGACGCGCGAGCGCTTCTCGGCGTTGATCGGACCCTTGCCGTCGATCGGGTTGCCGAGCGCGTCGACGACGCGGCCGAGCAGCGCCTTACCGACCGGCACCTCGACGATGGCGCCGGTGCGCTTGACCGTCTGGCCCTCCTTGAGATGGCGGTCGGACCCGAAGATCACGACGCCGACGTTGTCCTCCTCGAGGTTCAGCGCCATGCCGCGGGTGCCGTCCTCGAACTCGACCATCTCGCCGGCCTGGCAATTGTCGAGGCCGTAGACGCGGGCGATGCCGTCACCGACGGAGAGGATCTGGCCGACCTCCGTGACCTCGGCCTCGTTGCCGAAGTTCGCGATCTCGCCCTTGAGGATCGACGAGATTTCAGCGGCGCGGATGTCCATCAGCCGACCTCTTTCATACGTGTGCGGATCATGTTCAGCTTGGTCTTGAGTGAAGAGTCGATCATGCGCGAGCCCAGCTGCACGATCATGCCGCCGATGATCGAGGGATCGACCTTGATGGTGACGTTGACGTCGCTGGTGCCGGCGACCGAGGCCAGCGCGTCCTTGAGCGCGAGGACATGCGCGTCCTTGAGCGGCTCGGCGACGGTGACTTCGGCCTGAGCCAGGCCCTTCTCGCCATCGTTCAACTTGCGATAGTCGCGGATCATGTCCTCGAGCGCGAAGAGGCGGCGCTTCTGCGCCACCAGCTTGAGGAAGTTCGCGGCGGTGCCGGCGATGCCGGCCTTGTTCAGGAGCGCGTTGATCGCGTTGGTCTGCTCTTCGGCCGAGAAGGCCGGGCTGCGGAGGAAGCGGCGGAGGTCGGCGCTCTCGCCGATCATCTGGCCGAAGCTGTCGAGGTCCGCACCGACCTTGTCGGCGCTCTTGGATTCCTTGGCGAGATCGAAGAGGGCCTGCGCGTAGCGCCCGGCCATCCCCGTGACGTAGGTTTCCTCTTTCGCCAACGCTTGGTGCCCCTCGGCTCTCGCCGATCCAGCGGGAACGGGAATCGGGTGCCATCCGCATCGGACGGCGCCTCGGATCAACCGTGCCCTGACATGAAAATGCCGCTCGACAGGTGTCTGCCGAGAGCGCGGCTCGACTAACATAGCGATAGGGGGGGTGCAACCCTGCCGCACTTGCGAGCACGACTCTCGACGCGTCATGCCCACCGCGGCGATCGGCGCAGCGTCATGCCGGAACGCGCTCGACGACTACCGTCTTTCCCGGCCGATGACCTCCGCCGCCGCGATCGCCCTGCCGCCCGTCACCAACCGTCTATGGCGTCCCAAACGCGTCGTCCTGACCCGCGCCGCCGCTGCGTTGCCGCGAGGGCGAGCCGTGGCGGAACGAGCCGTTTCGCTCGGGGCCGAGCTCGTGGAGTTGAAGAACGATCGGCTGGTCGGCTTGTTCAGCGCCAACCCCCGCGCTGCCTATCGCGAGGCCAAGGCGACGCTCGCGGTCGTCGTAGCCTCGCCAGCCCGGCGGAGGCTGCAGCCGATCCCGCCTTCGGCCGACTGGCGCTTCGACCTCGCCGAGGGCTGCCCGGCGCATTGCCAGTACTGCTATCTCGCGGGGTCGCTGGCGGGGCCGCCGCTCGTGCGCGCCTACGCAAACCTCGAAGAGATTCTCGGCGAACTGCCGCCTGCGCTCGGGCAGGGCGCGATCACGTCTCGCTCGGTCGAGCGCTCGCAGGAAGGCACGACCTTCGAATGCTCCTGCTACGCCGACCCGCTCGGCATCGAGCACCTCACCGGCACGCTGGCCGAGACGATCGCGTTCTTCGGGCGTTGGGAGGTGCCGGCGCAGCTGCGCTTCACCACCAAGTTCGCCGCGGTCGAGTCGCTGCTCGGTCTCGACCACGGCGGACGCACCCGCGTGCGCATGTCGGTCAACGCGCCGGAGCTGCTGCGCTTGGAGGGCGGCACCGACGGGCTCGCCGCGCGCCTCGCCGCGCTCGGCCGGTTGGCGCGCGCCGGCTACAAGGTCGGACTGACGGTCGCGCCGATCCAGCCGCTTGGCGATTGGCGATGCGGCTACCGCGAGCTGTTCGCGATGGCGGCGGCCGAACTGGCCGACGTGCCCGGCCTCGACCTCACGGCCGAACTCATCACCCACCGCTTCACACCGAAGTCGAAGGCGATGTTGGACCAGTGGTACCCGGGCAGCGCCCTCGACATGGACGAGGGCACGCGCTCTCGGAAGCTGACCAAGTTCGGTTCGGTCAAGCATGTCTATCCGGCGGCTTCCATGAAGGAAATGCGCGCGGATCTGACGGGAGCTCTCGCCGCCGCGCTGCCGCGCGCGACGATCCTCTATTGGACTTGAAGGATGGCTCGGCTCAGAGGCCGCCGAGCGTCGGCCCGGGCGCGAAGGCGGCGCAATACGCCAGGGCGATCAGCAGCGAGAGCGCGATGACGACGAGGAACGGCGTCGTGTCCTGCTCGAGTTTCGCCTTCGTTGTGAGCGATCGGCGCCCAAGAAGTGTGGGCATAGCGTAATCCTTAGGCAGATGTTGCCTAAGCCTTACGCTTCGTTGAGCGCGGCGTCACCCTTCCAAACGACGGAGGTCATCGGCGCGGCTTCCCCCGCAGCGTCGGCGCGGCGTCGGCCGGCGCCTCGGGCCAGAGGTGCTTGGGGTAGCGCCCGCGCATCTCGGTGCGCACGTCCTTCCAGGAGCCGGCCCAGAAACCGGGCAGGTCGCGAGTGATCTGCACGGGTCGATGGCCGGGCGACAGAAGCTCCAGCACCAGCGGTACGCGGCCGCCGGCCAGAGACGGGTGGGATGAGAGACCGTAGAGTTCTTGCACTCTGACGGCGAGGGTCGGCCCCTGTGCGGCGGCGTAGTCGAGCCGGTGTGCCGCGCCCGCCGGCGTGGTGAAGGTCGCCGGCGCTTCGGCGTCCAGCCGCCGGGTGAGATCCCAGGGCAGCAGCGCCTTGAGAGCCTCCGCAAGGCGATCGCCGCCGCAGCCCGCGAGGTTCGTCACGCCCTCCAGGTGCGCAGCGAGCCACGCCGCGCCGTCGGCCGCCAGCGCGGCGTCGGACAGGTCCGGCCACGGTTCGCCTTCCGCTTGGTGGAGGAAGCGGACGCGGTCGCGCCATTGCGACAGCTCGGCGGTCCAGGGCAGCCGCGCCAGGCCGAGCCCCACGAGGCCGGCGGCGAGCAGCGCGGCGGCCTCGGGTGAGGCCGGCACCGG
>CAZZWW010000208.1:0-1760 GCA_964657815.1 Vulcanimicrobiota bacterium
GTGCTCAAGCCGACGGCGGTGCCGCTGGCGCTCGCCGCGGTCCCGCGTGACGGAGATGCCGGCCCGGCACCGCCGCCGGCCGCCGAAGGGCGTGAGGAGGAGCAGCCCGGCGAACCCGCGAAGGTCGTCTCGATCGACGCGTTCCGGAAGAAGCCTTGAGCGCCGAGCTCGTCAACCTGCGCCGCGCCCGCAAGGCGAATGCGCGGGCCGATCGCGAGACGGAGGCTGCCGTCGCTCGCGCGCGCCACGGCCGCACCAAGGGCGAGCGCGCGGTGCAGGCACTCGAGGCCGGCCGCGCCGAGCGGCTTCTCGACGGCGCCCTCCGCGAGGCGACACCCCCGTCCGCCGATGGCGGCTGAGCGACGCACACGCAACGCTGTCACCAAGCATTCGCTGCTGATCGCCGGCCATTCCACCAGCGTCTCGCTGGAGGATGCCTTTTGGCAGCGCCTGCGCCACGTCGCCGCCGGCCGGGGGATGGCGCTGGCCGCGCTCGTCGCCATGGTCGACGCCGGCCGCGGCGAGGCCAACCTCTCCTCCGCGATCCGCGTGTTCCTGCTGGACGAGGCGCTCGGCCCCGCCGAGTCGCCGCATGGCGGCGCGCCGCCGGCATCGCTATAATGGGCGCATGACCCCGCTGCTGATCGTCTTCGTCGCCGCCACCGCCGCCTGGACGGTGGTGGAACTCGCCCTCTCGCTGCGCCAGACCCGCCACGTCGCCGCCCACCGCGACAGCGTCCCGGCCGACTTCGCCGGGACCGTGACGGCCGAAGAGCACCGCAAGGCGGCCGACTACACCGCGGCGCGCGAGCGTCTCTCGCGCTTCGAGACGCTCGGCGAGGCGCTGCTGCCGCTTTTCTGGGCGCTCGGCGGCATCGACCTCCTCTACGGCGCGCTGTCGCAGGCCGTGCCGGCGGGGTTGACCCGCGGCGTGCTGTTCTTCCTCGTCACCGGGTTCGTCGGCACGCTCGTCGGCCTTCCCTTCGCGCTGATCCGCGCCTTCGGCATCGAGGCGCGCTTCGGCTTCAACAAGGTGACGCCGGCGCTGTTCGTGCTCGACCGGCTCAAGGGCGCGGCGATCTCGCTCGCCGTCACCATGCCGCTGCTCTACCTGCTGCTCTTCGCCATGGGCCGGCTCGCCGGGCTGTGGTGGCTGTGGACCTGGGCCGGCCTGCTGGTGATCATGGTCGCGGCGCCTTCGGTGTTCGTGCGGCTGATCGCGCCGCGCTTCAACCGCTTCGAGCCGCTCGCCGACGCCGACCTGCGCGGCCGCATCGAAGCGCTGCTCGCCCGCTCCGGCTTCACCGCCTCGGGCCTCTTCACCATGGACGCGTCGCGCCGCTCGACCCACGGCAACGCCTATTTCATCGGTTTCGGCCGCGCCAAGCGCATCGTGCTGTTCGACACGCTGATCGCGCGCTCGACTCCCGAGGAAATCGAGGCTGTGGTCGCCCACGAGCTCGGGCACTTCAAGCACCGCCACGTGGTCTTCGGCCTGGTCCGCGCCGCGCTCATGCTGCTTGTGGTGCTGGCCGCGTTCGGCTGGCTGGCGCGCCAGCCCTGGCTGCTGCCGGCTTTCGGCGTGCATCATCGTAGCGACGCACTGTCGCTCTACGTCTGCCTGCTGCTCAGCGGCATCGTCGGCCCGCTCGGCGGCCTTTTCGGCAACTGGATCTCGCGCCGGAACGAGTTCGAGGCCGACGATTACGCCCGCCGCGCGGTCGGCGCCGACCCGATGGTGAGCGCTTTGACGCGGTTGT
>CAZZWW010000208.1:1770-5837 GCA_964657815.1 Vulcanimicrobiota bacterium
CGCGCGACAACGCCTCCACCCTGACGCCCGACCCCTGGTACTCGCTGGTGCACCACTCGCACCCGACGGTGCCCTCTCGCGTGCGGCACTTGCGCGAGGCGGCTAGCGCGCCGGCTTGACCCGCTTCAGGAGGTCGTCGACCGAAGGCAGGATCTTGGCGACGATGACGTCGACGCCGGCGGCGTTGGGGTGCAGGCCGTCGGACAGGTGCAGCGCCTGGTCGCCGACGATGCCGTCGAGGAAGAACGGATAGAGCGCCACGTGGTACCTGCGGGCGAGGGTGGGATAGATCGCGTCGAATTTGTCGGAGTACTCCCGGCCCATGCTCGGCGTCGTATGCATGCCGGCGAGCAGCACAGGGATGTGCTTGTCCCTGAAGGCGGCGAGCATCGTGTCGAGGTTGGCGTCGGGGATCTTCGGGTCGACCCCGCGCAGCATGTCGTTGGCTCCGAGCTCGAGGATCACCGCGTCGGCGCCGTCGCCGAGCGTCCAGTCGAGACGGGCGAGGCCGCCGGACGTGGTGTCGCCGGAGACGCCGCCGTCCACGACGGTGACGTCGTGACCCTGCTTGCGCAGCGCCGCCTCGAGCTTGGGCACGAAGCCTTGGCCCGGCGGCAGGCCGTACCCGGCGGTAAGGCTGTCGCCGAACGCGAGCAGCCGGACCGGCTTGGCTGTCGCCGAGGCGGCGCCGCAAGCAGCGAGGGCCAGCATCAGCCCGACCGATAGCGCGACGCGCCGGACCTCCCCATATGGGCGAGGGCTGCGGCGGGAACGTATCTTCATCATGACCTCACCGGCGATCGAACTGGCCAACGTCGACCTCAGCCTGGGCCGGGGCGCGGCCCGCGTGCACATCCTCAAGGACGTTTCGCTTCATATAGGACGCGGCGAGACGGTCGGCCTCACGGGACCCTCGGGCTCGGGCAAGTCGACGCTGCTGATGGCCATGGCGGGGCTCGAGCGCGCCGACGGGGGCACCATCCGCGTCGACGGCACCGACATCGGGGCTATGGGCGAGGACAAGCTGGCGCGCTTCCGCGGCCAGCGCATCGGCATCGTGTTCCAGTCGTTCCACCTGATCCCGACGATGACCGCGCTGGAGAATGTCGCCGTGCCGCTCGAGCTCGCCGGCGCCCGCGACGCCTTCGCGCGCGCCCGCGCCGAACTCGCCGCGGTGGGCCTTGCCGAGCGTGTCACACACTATCCGGCGCAGCTCTCCGGCGGCGAGCAGCAGCGCGTGGCGCTGGCCCGCGCCATCGCGCCGCGTCCGGCGATCCTCGTCGCCGACGAGCCGACCGGCAACCTCGACGAAGCCACCGGCGCCTCCATCGTCGACCTGATGTTCGCGCTGAAGCGCGACCGCGCCACGACGCTGGTGCTCGTCACGCACGACCTCGCGCTCGCCGCGCGCTGCGACCGCACGATCCGGCTGCGCTCCGGCAGCATCGAGGCGGAGACCGTGCGGCAGACGGCGGCGGCATGAGTCGCGTCGGGCCGTCGCTTGCCGCGCCGCGAGCGGCCCCTTAAGGCCTTCCACCAAAGCCAGTCACCGTCGCCCGGAGTCGCCATGCAGGCCGTTCTCGATGTCATCCTGTTGATCTTGAAGATGTACACCTACGTGATCATCGCCGTGGCGATCATGTCCTGGCTGATCGCCTTCAACGTCATCAACCTCTACAACAACGTCGTGCGCTCGATCTGGAACGGGCTCAATGCCCTCACCGAGCCCGTGCTCCGGCCGATCCGCAACGTGCTCCCCAACTTCAACGGGCTCGACCTGTCACCGCTGGTGCTGCTGCTGCTGATCTTCCTGATCCAGGACATCATCATCAAGTACATCTACCCTAGCGTGTACTGACGAGACCTTTTCATCTGCGGAACCCCGGTCCTACGAACGGAGTCGTCGCGGACGACAGGCTCAAAATCTTGTAAGTCAAAGCTTCGCTGTCTTCGAAGGCGTTACGATGCACGAGGTCATTGAAGAGAAACAGGCCGGGATCGCCGCAGCGTGCCTTCGTCACGGAGTCTCTCGTCTCGACGTTTTCGGCTCGGCGGCGCGAGGCTCCGATTTCGATGTCGAAACAAGCGATGCGGACTTCCTGGTCGACTTCGACGCGGGCTATGGCGCCGACGAATTCTTTGGCCTTCAGGACGACCTGGAGAAGGTCCTAGGGAGGTCGGTCGATCTCGTGACGAGGAAAGGCCTGGAAGCCGGCCACAACCATCTTGTCCGCAGTCGCATTCTCAGCGGCAGACAGACCGTCAATGAGCGATGATGCGAGCTACGTGTTAGACATCGTACACGATGCCGAGATGGCTCGCCGCTTCGTCGGCGACGTGCCGATCCAAGACTTCGAGCGAAACAAGCTGGTTCTCTTGGCCACTCAGAAGGCTCTGGAGGTCATCGGAGAAGCTTCAAAACAAGTTGACGCCTGCTTTCAGGGCAAAACATCCGAGCATCGATTGGGCCAAGATGATTGCGATGCGCAATCTGCTGATCCACAACTACGGCAACGTCGATGCCGCTATCGTGTGGGAGGTCGTGAAAAACAGGCTACCCGTTCTCCTCGAACAACTAACCCCGCCCGACGAAGCCGAGCCGGCATAGAAGAAATTACTGATGATTGATGGCCCGGCAGGCCAGACTTCTCGATTGGTCGCACCCTCATCGACGTGACGCCGCAAAAGCTGACGGCTCGTCTCCGTTTGCGACCTCACGATCTCTTGACCAGGGTGTCCTTCTGGTAATGATCAGCGTGCGATGCAATATGCGGTGACAGCCGCGCCTCCTCTCCCGCCGCCGTCAGGGTTCGCATGGGTCTTGTCCTCTACGCGCTGAAGTACCGGGTCACGTTCTTCGTGCTCGCCGCGGTGATGCTGCTCGGCGGCCTAGGCTCGGCGATCGTCACCAAGAAGGACGTGCTGCCCGTCGTCGACATCCCCGTGGTCGTGATCGTGTGGACCTATACCGGTCTCGACACGACCGACATGGCCAGCCGCATCACGACATACAGCGAATATTCGCTGTCCAACAACGTCAACAACATCGCCAGGCTCGAGAGCCAGACCATCCAGGGCTACACGACCGAGAAGGTGTGGTTCGATCCTTCGGTCTCGATCGATCTCGCCATCGCCCAGGTCGTGTCGTCGGTGAATTCGATCCGCGCGGTGATGCCGCCGGGCGTCCAGCCGCCGGTGGTGCTGCGCTTCTCCGCCTCGTCGCAGCCGGTGGTCCAGCTGGCGCTGTCGTCGCCGACCCAAAGCGGCGCCGCGCTCTACGACTATGCCATGTACCGCATCCGGCAGACGCTGCTGTCGTCGCCCGGCGCGACGCTGCCGGCGCCCTACGGCGGCGCGCCCCGCCAGATCCAGGTCGATCTCGACCTGAACGCGCTGCAGGCCAACGGCATGACGCCGCAGGATGTCGCCAACGCGGTGATCGGCCAGAACACCGTGGTGCCGTCGGGCTTGGCCAAGATCGGCTCGCTGCAATATCCGATCCGCCTCAACGCGGCGCCGGAGATGCTGTCCGACCTCAACAAGATCCCGATCAAGGTCGTCGACGGCATCCCGATCCAGGTCCGCGACGTCGCCTTCGTGCGCGACGGCTCGCCGCCCCAGCTCAACCTCGTGCGCGCCAACGGCACCAATGCCGTGCTGATGCCGATCTACAAGAACGGCACGGCCTCGACGCTCGACGTCGTCAACAACGTCAAGGCGGCGATGCCGATCATCCAGGGTGCGGCGCCCAAGGGCGTCGACATCAAGATGCTGTTCGACCAGTCGGTGTTCGTGTCGGGCGCCATCTCGGACGTGATCCGCGAGGCCATCACCGCGGCCGTGCTGACCGGCCTCACCATCTTCATCTTCCTCGGCTCGTGGCGATCGACCCTCGTCGTGCTCGTGTCGATCCCGCTGTCGATCGTCACCTCCATGTCGATCCTCTCGATCATGGGCGAGACCATCAACGTCATGACGCTCGGCGGCTTGGCGCTCGCCGTCGGCATCCTCGTCGACGACGCCACGGTGGCGATCGAGAACACCTACCGGCTGATGGAGGAGGGTCA
>CAZZWW010000209.1:0-214 GCA_964657815.1 Vulcanimicrobiota bacterium
ATCTCGGCCTGCGGCTTTCGAGCTCCAATGCCCCTGTCGAAAAAGCCGGCCGGCGGTGAAGCTTCGCTTCCGCCGAATGGCATGGGCGAGCCATCGAGGCTCGGCCGTCGAACCGGAGGTCCACGCAACGTTCGCGACGACGTCGCAGCGTTCGGGACCGACGGTGTTCTCGATCACCACGGACTGCGATGCAGCGACCCGCTCGGCCGGCCGC
>CAZZWW010000209.1:243-5803 GCA_964657815.1 Vulcanimicrobiota bacterium
GATTCCGCCTCCGGCGAGGCCCACCGCTGTTTGACATCGTGAATCAGAAACCGCGCCGCGGGCGGAAGCCACGGCCCGATCGCGCTCGGCACGTCTCGACGGCTGCGCCCCCTCGTCTAGACCTGCTCGAGTTCGATCAGCGTGCCGGCGAAGTCCTTGGGGTGCAGAAACAGCACCGGCTTGCCGTGCGCGCCGATCTTGGGCTCGCCGTCGCCGAGCACGCGAAGGCCGGAGGCGAGCAGCCTGTCGCGGGCGGCATGGACGTCCTCCACTTCGTAGCAGACGTGGTGCACGCCGCCGCCGGTCCTGGCGAGGAAGGCGGCGATCGGCGAGCTTTCGTCGAGGGGCGCGAGCAGCTCGATCTTGGTGTTGGGCAGCTCGACGAAGACCACGGTGACGCCGTGCGCAGGGAGGTCTCGGGGTTCGCTGACCGAGGCGCCGAGGATGTCACGGTAGCGTGCCGCCTCCGCCGCGAGGTCGAGGACGGCGATCGCGATATGGTTGAGCCGGCCGATCAAGCATCCCTCGCTGACTGCGCATGCGCCGATACGACAATAGCAAATATCAACGCAACGTCGGGGCCGCTCGCCGGCTTGCCTTCGCGCCCCGACGTCATGCGTAACGACCTCCGCGCCATCTCGCCGGGCGACCCTGGAGATGGTGCCATGATCAACCAACGCTTTCGCCTGCCCCTGCTCACCGCCGGCCTGCTCTTCGCCGTCGGGCCGGCCTTCGCGGTCGATGCGGCCGGGCCGCAGCCCTACACGGCTGCCGACCCTGTTTACGCGCCGATGAGCAAAGAGCCTGTCATCGCGGCTCCGGCACCCGATCGGATCTCTCTCGGCAACGACAGCGACATCAAGGGTTCGGCGGCCGGACCGCAGCCCTACACCGCGGTCGACCCGATGTATCCGAAGACCGCGCCCAAGCCCTGAGGAGCGGCGCCTCAGACCTCCACGACAAGCACGTGGACGTTGGGGCGCTTTCCCCACGCCTGATTGACGGCGCTTCGCACGGCGCGCTCGATCGCCGTCGAGACCGTGTCGGCGTCGCGCCGGCGCTGGCGCGGCAGGTTGTCGAAGGTCTCGAACATGGCCGCGTCGACCAGCGCATCCATGGCCTCGCCCGACTTGGTCTTGGAAGGCAGGCCGTTGGTGACGACGTCCGGCGTGCCGGCCATGTCGCCCTTGGACGTCACCGCCAGCGCGATCGTGACCACGCCTCCGAAGGCCAGGCTCTGACGCTCGCGCACCGACTCGTCGTCCGCCTTGACCAGGATGTTGCCGTCCTTGAACAGCTTGCCGTGCGCGGCCTGCCCGACGATGCCCGGCTCGCCGGGCGACAACAGGATCACGTCGCCGTTGCGAGCCTTGACCACGTGAGGCACCTGCCGCTCGCGGGCGAAGGCGTAATGTTCGGCCAGATGCACCTCCTCGCCGTGGGCGGGGATCGCGATGGTGGGGCGCAGCCAATCGTACATCTGCACGACTTCGCCGCGGCGTGGGTGACCCGAGGCGTGGATCAGGGCGGTGCGGTCAGTGATCACCTCGATGCCCATGCGCACGAGACCGTTGATGATCCGGTTCACCTCGCGCTCGTTGCCCGGGATGGTGCGGGAGGAGAAGATCACCATGTCGCCGGCTGCCAGGCTGACGGCCGGATGCTCGTCCTCCGAGATGCGCGCGATCGCCGCGCGCGGTTCGCCCTGGCTGCCCGTCGCCAGCACCACGCATTTCTCTCGCGGAATATGGTTGAAGGCATCGGCCGAGAGGAACGGCGGAAGGCCTTCGAGGTAGCCGCATTCGCGGCCGACGGAGGAGACGCGGTCCATCGAGCGGCCGACCAGCACGACCTGACGGCCGGCGGCGTAGGCGGCCTCGGCCACGGCGCGCATGCGGGCGAGATTGGAGGCGAAGGTGGTGACGAGCACCCTGCCCTTCGCCTTGGCGATGATCTCGGTCAACGCGGTCGCGACCTCCGCCTCGGAAGGACTGATGCCGTCGCGCAGGATGTTGGTCGAGTCGCAGACGAGCGCCAGCACGCCCTCCTCGCCGATCGCGGTGAGACGGGTGGCATCGGTGGTGTGGCCGATGCCGGGCGCGGCGTCGATCTTCCAGTCGCCGGAGTGGACCACGGTGCCGGCCGGCGTGCGGATCGCCAAGGCGCAGCTCTCGGGAATGGAATGCGCGACGGCCACGAACTCGACCGAGAACGGCGCGAGGTCGACGGTCGCGCCCTGGGCCACGATATGGACCGGCAGTTCCGGCGCGCCGCGCTCGGACATGCGCTTGCTTTCGAGCATGCCGGCGGCGAAACGGGTGGCGTAGATCGGCGCGCGCAACCGCGACCACAGCGTGCCGATGGCGCCGATATGGTCCTCGTGCGCATGGGTGATGCAGATTCCGACGAGGTCGTCGCGCATCTTCTCGATGAAGCTCGTGTCGGGCACGATGACCTCGATGCCGGCGCTCTCGGGACCGGCGAAGGCGATGCCACAATCGACCATGAGCCACTTCTTGGCCCGCCGCGGCCCGTAGCCGTAGAGGGCCATGTTCATGCCGATCTCGCCTAGCCCCCCGAGGGGGACGAAGACGAGCTCGTCTGTGTTTTCGTTCATGGGTGTTGGGCCTTTCCTGGACTCTCGTTGCGGCGCGACGCGCCTCTCTTCGTCAATCGGTGGATGCCGCCGCGAAGGCGGGAAAGAAAACGTCGCCGGCCTCGACCGCGACGGTCCCGCCGGCGGTGTCGAGCAGCAGGCGCCCGGTCGCGTCGAGGTCGCGGAAGATACCGTCGAGACGGCGGCGCGGAGTCGTTATGCCTATAGGCTGGCCGAGCCCGGCTGCCATCGAGAGCCAGGCCCGACGCACCGCAGCAAAACCCGAACCGTCGTTCCATTCCCTCATTTGTATGTCGAAACGGCGGGTGAAGTCCGCAAGGATCGAGGCGGGATCAGCATTCCTGGCGCCGGCAGCATCGAGGCTCGTGGCGGGATAGGCGAGCCCGTCGGGGTGCGAGCGACAGTTTATCCCGATGCCGACCACGCAGCCGAGACCGCCCCCAGGCAGCATCGAACTCTCGAGGAGCATGCCGGCGAGCTTGGCGCCGTCGAACAGGACGTCGTTGGGCCATTTGAGCTTGAGCCGCACGTCGCCGTCGAGCCGGGCACGGAGCACGTCCGCCAAGGCCACGCCAGCGACGAAACCAAGCTGCGGCGCCAGCGCCGCCGGCGCAGGATCGCGCAGCGCGAGGCTCATGTAGAGGTTGCCGGGCGGCGAGGTCCACACCCGGCCCTGCCGACCGCGACCGCCGCTCTGCTCCCGCGCCGTGACGACAAAATCGCCGGGTTCGCCGGCACGCAGCCGCGCCATGGCCTCGTCGTTGGTGGAGGTCACCTTGTCGAGCGCGATGTGGCGATAGACGGTCGTCATACCGTGGGCGGTGAAGCAACAGCCTGCACACACTTCGGCCGGTCAAACGAACGCTCGCGGGACGAGCCCTTCTCCCGCAAGGGGAGAAGGAGGCTTCGGACAGATGTCAAAACAGCGACTTCGCCGCCGCGGTCGCCGCGCCGATGAAGACGGGCGGGTACACGAAGAAGAGCAGCACGAGAAGCCCCGTGATCGCCAGCACGCCCTGCAGCATCGGCGACTGCCGATCGAACGGCACGGCGGCCTCGTCGAAGTACATGAACTTGACGATGCGCAGGTAGTAGAAAGCCGCCACAACACTGAGCAGCACGCCGACCACGGCGAGGCCGAAGAGGTGGGCGTGGATGGCCGCGTTGAAGACGTAGAACTTGGCGAAGAAACCGGCGAGCGGCGGGATGCCGGCCAGCGAGAACATCATCATGGCCAAAAAGAACGCCATGCCCGGATGCGTCTTCGACAGCCCCATCAGGTCGGCGACGTTGGTGAGTTGCCGCCCGTTGATCTTCATGGACAGGATCGCGGCGAACGTTCCGAGCGTCATGACCAGGTAGATCGCCATGTAGATCACGACGCCCTGGACGCCGTCGGGCGTGCCGGCGGCGAGGCCGACCAGCGCGAAGCCCATGTTGCCGATCGCCGAATAGGCCATCATCCGCTTGATGTCGGTCTGGCCGATCGCGGCGAAGGACCCCAGCGCCATCGACAGGATCGAGATGGCGATCACCAGCTGCTGCCACTGCACGGTGATGCCGGGAAACGCGGTGATGATGACGCGCGTGGTGATGGCGACGGCCGCCATCTTCGGCGCGGTGGCGAAGAAGGCGGTCACCGGCGTCGGTGCGCCCTGGTAGACGTCCGGCGTCCACATGTGGAAGGGCGCCACCGACATCTTGAAGGCGAGGCCGGCCATGAGAAAGACGAGCCCGAACTCGACGCCGATCTGCGCCTTGCCGCCGATGGCCTGGGCGATGCCGGCGAACTCGACCGTGCCGGAGAAGCCGTAGAGCAGCGAGGCGCCGTAGAGCAGCATGCCCGAGGACAGCGCGCCGAGCACGAAATACTTGAGCCCGGCCTCGGAGGCGCGGCGGTCGTCGCGGTGGAAAGCGGCGAGCACGTAGAGCGCGAGGCTCATCAGCTCGAGGCCGAGGTAGAGCGTGATGAGGCCGGTCGCCGAAATCAGGATCAGCGCGCCCAGCGTCGAGAGGATGACGAGAATCGGATACTCGAACTTGTCGATCTTCTCGCGGGCGAGGAAGCGCTGGCCCATCAGAAGCGTCACGAGCGAACCGAAGAGGGTCAGCACCTTCATGAAGCGGCCGAACGCGTCGTCGACGAACATGCCGTCGTAGACGACCCCGTGGGTCTTGCCGTTGAGCAGGATCACGACGATGGCGAGACCGAGAATGCCGATCGCGATCTCGGTGACGGGGCCGTCGGACTCCTTGCCGCGGATCGCGCCGAACAGCAGCAGGAACAGCGCGCCGATCGCCAGGATCAGCTCGGGGAGACTGTGGGCGAAGTTCAGCGACATCGGGCTGTAGGGCGTCATCGCGTGGCACCGGCGAGAGCGAGCGTGGCGGGAGATCGACCGGCCTCCGCCAGCTTCTTGGAGGCGGCGAGGTCGGCCTCGTGCGTCTTCACCATCGCAGCCACCGTCGGGCCGGACGCGTCGAGGATCGGCGAGGGATGGAAGCCGTAGAAGATCGTCAGCACCGCCAGCGTCGCGAGCATTCCGGCCTCGCGCGGATTGAGGTCGAGGATCGACTTCAAGTTGTCCTTCGTCATGACGCCGAAGACCACGCGACGGTAGAGGTAGAGCGCGTAGGCGGCCGAGAGGATCACGCCGGTGCAGGCGAAGAGCGCCACCCAGCTGTTGACCTCGAAGGTGCCGAGCATCGTCAGGAACTCGCCGACGAAGCCCGACGTGCCGGGCAACCCGACGTTGGCCATGGTGAAGATGAGGAAGGCGGTCGCGTAGCGCGGCATGCGCGCGACGAGCCCGCCGTAGGCGGCGATCTCGCGGGTGTGCATGCGGTCGTAGACGACGCCGACGCAGAGGAACAGCGCGCCCGAGACGAGGCCGTGCGACACCATCTGGAAGATCGCGCCCTGGATGCCCTGCTCGGTGAAGG
>CAZZWW010000210.1:0-5791 GCA_964657815.1 Vulcanimicrobiota bacterium
CTTCGATCGTCATCGGAATTGGGCTCATCGGCTTGACATAGGAAGGCGCCACGTCGCTCGCCGCGCTTGTCAAGAGGCGCGATGCGAGCCACCACAGGCTCGTTTCACTGAAAGTTCGCCATGCCGCTCGCCAAGATCGCGCTGTTCTCCAAGGAGTACCCGCCGCACGTCTACGGGGGCGCCGGCGTGCACGTGGAGTACCTCGCCCGCGCTCTGGCGAGGCACGTCGACGTCGACATCCGCTGCTTCGGCGAGCAGCACCTCGACGAGGGGCGGCTCACCGTGCGCGGCATCCCGCAGTGGGACGAGACCAGCCGCGACACCGATCCGCGCTTCGTCGGCGCTGTCGACGCCATGGCGCGCTCGCTGGTCATGGCCAAGGATCGGCTCGACGCCGATCTCGTGCATTGCCACACCTGGTACACCGACATGGCGGGCCTGCTCGCCGCCAAGCTCTGGGGCGTGCCTTACGTGCTGACGATCCACTCGCTGGAGCCGCTGCGGCCGTGGAAGGTCGAGCAACTCGGCAACGGCTACCATCTCTCCGCCTGGATGGAGAAGACGGCGATCGAGGCGGCCGACGCAATCGTCGCCGTCTCCAAGGAGACCCGCGCCGACGTGCTGAGGCTGTTCGACGTCGCGCCCGAGAAGGTGCATGTCATCCACAACGGCATCGACCTCGACGAGTACCGTGCCGTGCCCGGCACCGATGTGCTGACGCGGCACGGCATCGATCCGGGCAAGCCGTTCGTGCTCTTCGTCGGCCGCATCACCCGGCAGAAGGGCATCATCCACCTCGTCGAGGCCATCCCGAAGATCGACCCTTCGATGCAGGTCGTGCTCGCCGCCGGCGCGCCCGACACGCCCGAGATCGGCCGCGAGATGGAGGCCGGCGTCGCCCGTGTCGCCGCCGCGCGCCCCGGCGTCGTCTGGATCCGCGACATGCTCCCGCGTGCCGACGTGATCCAGCTCTACACGCATGCCGCGGTGTTCTGCTGCCCCTCGGTCTACGAGCCCTTCGGCATCATCAACCTCGAGGCGATGGCCTGCGGCACGCCGGTGGTCGCCTCGGCCGTGGGCGGGATCCCGGAAGTGGTGGTCCCGGAGGAGACCGGGCTGCTCGTCGACGTCGGGCTGAAGCCCGGCGCCGGATTCGAGCCTGCCGACCCGGCCACCTTCTCGGACGCGCTGGCGGCGGCGATCAACCGTCTGGCCGCCGATCGCGAGCTGCGCGCGCGCTTCGCCGCCGCCGGCCGAGCCCGCGTGGAGGCACATTTCAGCTGGGAGAGCATCGCGCAGACCACGCTCGCGCTCTACGAGAGCGTCGTGACGTCCCACAAGGCACGATGACTTGCAGGCCGCCGCGAATCCTCCGCAATTAACCTTGACGACGCGTTGACGGGGATGGTGGCGCCGCCGGCATGGACGCCGCCTTTTGGTAAGGTTTAAGGTTTCGTTAAGGTTGGATCGGGGGCGCGGCGCCCGCGAGCGGCGGTGGGGAACGCTGAGCGCCCATGGATGATGTCTGGTTCGCGGCCGGCCTGACGCGTGGTGACCTCGACCTGTGCCTCAAGGCCTTGGCGCTGCAGCCGGGCCAGCGCGCCCCGCTGATCGCGGTCGCGAGCCGCAGCGAGGACGGGCCGCGCCTGGTGCTGGCGAGCCGCGCGCTCTTCGGTCTTTTCGGCGTCGCCGACGGCGAGGCGCTCTCCGCGCGCCTCATGGCCGGACGCGACCCCGGTGCCCGTCGGCTGGCGGCGCTCCAGGGGACGCTGCCGCTGGAAGGTGCACCGCGGCTGGAGCGGCTGCGTTTCCAGATCGGGCCCGGCAGCGAGATCATCACCTTTCTCTGCCGCAGGGTCCGGGTCGACAACGGCTCGCTGTTCGTCGCCGCCGCGCTGGGCGTGCG
Source organism: Vulcanimicrobiota bacterium (assembly GCA_964657815.1). Lineage (GTDB taxonomy): Bacteria > Pseudomonadota > Alphaproteobacteria > Rhizobiales > Beijerinckiaceae > RH-AL1. The sequence continues at coordinate 1,907 of CAZZWW010000210.1, forward strand.
CGCCGGCCTTCTCCCGGAGCCTTCAATCGCTGTTGCCCCGTCGCAGCCGTCTCTGCCGGGCGAAGCACCCTTGCCGGCCGCGCCGACGCCTACATCCGAGGCGCCGGACCCGGTGAACGCGGCCGAAGGCCCCGATCAGCCGCTGCCGGCCGGCCCATTGGACGTGCCGGCGATCCACGCCGCACTGCGCCGGCGGTGGCCGAGCCGGCGCAGCCTGCGCTTCCTCTGGCAGACCGATGCCGATGCGGTGTGCACTCAGGTGTCACCGCCGCTCGCCGAGATCGTCGGCTCCGGCAACGCCGACCTCGTCGGCCTCAACCTGATCGAATTGGCGCCGCGTCTCGATCCCACGGGACGGCTCGAGGGCGCCTTGCGTTCTCGGGACACCTGGAGCGGCGTCGACGTCGCCTGGCCGATCGACGGGGCGTCCGCCGCCGTGGCGGTGGGGCTCGGCGCGATCCCCTTCTTCGACGCCGATCGCTCCTTCTCAGGCTACCGCGGCTACGGCGTCGTCAAGCTCGACGCGCTCGTCGAACGGGAGCCGATGCGCCTGGCATCCGCCGCCGCCGCTGAGACCGGCAAGGTCATCGCCTTCCCGACGAAGGCGCTGTCCACGGAGGACCAGCGGGCCTTCACCGCGCTCGCGGCCGAGCTGCGCGACCAGGCGGGCATGACCAGGGCTGCCGATCTCCGTATGGAGAAGGCTGGGCCGGCGCCCGCGTCGATGCCCGAGGCTTATGCCGGAACGATGCCCGACCAGCCGGCCGTCGCCTGGGCCGAAGCCGCGCCGCATCATGCCGTACACAGCATTGGCGAGACCCCTCGTGCCGCCACCGCACCCGCGGTGGAAAACGAGATCTCGGCGCCTCTTCCACTTCAACCGGCCCTTTCATCTTCGAGCGCCGCGCGCCAGGCCGAGATCGTCCGCAACGGGCTTGCCCTTCTCGACAAGCTTGCCGTCGGCCTGCTGGTCAGCCGCGACAACGTGCCGATCTTCGCCAACCGGCACCTGCTCGACCTCACCGGCTTCGCGGACGAGGACGCGCTGCATGCCGCCGGCGGCATGGCCCATCTCTTCGGCAGTACGCCGGGCAATGCCAGCGGCGCCGAGGCCGTCGCGGTTCGCACGCGCGCCGGCGCCACCCTGCCGGCGACGGCCAGGCTGCAGCGGATCGACTGGGACGGCCTGCCGGCAACCTTGCTGACGCTGCAGGGCGAGGCGGCAAAGCCGGGTGCCGCCGGCCGCGAAGACGACGAGCGGCGCGAGCTCCGCGCCATCCTCGAGACCGCCACCGACGGCGTGGTGGTGATGGACGACGAGTGCCGGGTGCTCTCGCTGAACCGTGCCGGCGAGGCGCTGTTCGGCCGTGACCGCGGCGAGGTCATCGGCAAACCGTTCCTCGACCTGTTCGCCCCGCACGACCGCGACCTGGCGCGCGACTACCTGGAGGGCGTCAAGTCGGATGCGACGCGTTCGCTCCTCAACGACGGGCGCGAGTTCCTCGTCACGGCAGAGCAGGGCGGCCCCATTCCGGTGTTCATGACCCTCGGGCGCCTGGGCCCGTCCCGCGAGGCTGCGGGGCCGACGAAGCCGGCGCGCTACTGTGCGTTGTTCCGCGACCTCACCCACTGGAAGAAGGTCGAGGGCGAGCTCGGCGACGCCCGCCGTACCGCCGAGCGCGCCAGCGCGCTGAAGTCCGACTTCCTCGCCAAGGTGAGCCACGAGGTCCGCACGCCGCTGAACGCGATCATCGGCTTCGCCGAAGTCATGATGGAGGAGCGCTTCGGCCCGCTCGGCAGCGACCGCTACAAGGACTACCTGCGCGACATCCACGGCTCAGGCACGCACGTCATGAGCCTCGTCAACGACCTGCTCGATCTGTCGAAGATCGAGGCCGGCAAGATGGAGCTCGCCCCGCAGGCGATCGACGTGAACCGCATCGTTTCGGAATGCGTGGCGCTGATGCAGCCGCAGGCGAGCCGCGAGCGGGTGATCATGCGCCTGTCGCTGGCACCTCACCTGCCCAACATCACCGCCGACGAGCGCTCGCTGCGCCAGATCGCGCTCAACCTGCTGTCCAACGCGGTCAAGTTCAACGAGCCCGGCGGCCAGGTCATCGTGGCGAGCCAGCTGACGGAATCGGGCCATGTCGTGCTACGCATCCGCGACACCGGTCCCGGCATGTCCGAGAGCGACATCGCCGCCGCGCTGGAGCCATTCCGCCAGCTTTCGCGTCCGGCCGCCTCCGGCGTTGGGGGTACGGGGCTCGGCCTGCCGTTGACCAAGGCTCTGGTCGAGGCCAACGAAGCCTCCCTCACCATCCGCAGCAAGGTCGACCAGGGAACGTTCGTCGAGGTCGCCTTCCCTCCGGCCCGCGTGCTCGCCGCCGGATGAGCGAGGCGGGAACGCAAAGGTGCGGTCAGGCTTTCTTCGACGCCGAGGAGGATTGCGCATGATCGAGAAGGTCAAGAACAAGGACGCCGAGCCCGAGGAGAGCAAGGCGGACGATCTGCAAGACGGCCTCGAAGACTCCTTCCCGGCCAGCGATCCGGCATCCGCGAACCAGCCCGGCGACGGCAGGAAAGAAGAGAAGAAGGACGACCATTAAGAGACCGCGCAGACCATCTTCATGTCATTTGATTCGTTGCGTGACGGGAACAAACAAGTCCAAGCCGCGATTATGACATTATTCCGAAACCGTCAGACGGGGCGACAACCATGAATTTTGCCGTCGACGATGCCAAGCTCGACCGCGTCAATCGGGCGATCGAGGCGCAGAAGCGGTTCATTCGCACTGTGCCCGACCCCGACAATCGCGAGCGTGCCGAAGCCAATCTCATGAGCCTGGTGCTGAAGCGCGACGAGTATGTCGACGCGCAAGAGACGTTCCTCAGCCACATCCTGGTCAAGTAGCTTCAAGGCACGGCGAGTGCGGCGATAAGGGAGGCCTCGGTTGGCTCCGCTGCGACGCGGACCAGCCATCCGGTGTGACCAAGGGCCGAGGCGACATCCTCCGACAAGCACAGGTGAAGAGTTCTTGTCGTCAAGCCGGCTTCTCGCACGAGGTCGGAGAAAAGCGTCGCACTGCGCCGTGAGAAATGAAGCACGGCATCCAGTGTGTTGTTGGCCAGCGCTGTCGCGACCTGATGCTCGAGCCTCCCCATCGGTCTGGCTTCGTACACTTCGACAACCTCTACGACTTGATCGGTGACGCTCAGCGCTGTCTCGATGTCCGGCTTGCGGTCCCGGCCTGCCAGATAGACGACGCGGCCTCGTCCCCGACGCTTGCCCATCTCGAAGGCGAGCGACACCGCATTGGCCGCCACATGGGCCTCGCCGGCAAAACCTCGCGCGCGAGCCACGTCTGCCGTCCGTTGACCGACCAGCCACATCGGCACGAGCCGCCGCGCCTCCGGTGTCGGCCCCCAATCATCGGGAATTGCGACGAAGGCCTGTCCGCTCGTCGCAAGCACCGCGTCGACGACGCCGCCCGGCCAAGCGGCGCCGGTCGACTCCACGGCAATCACCGGCGACACCAGCACGCGGTGGCCGAGGCTCTCCAGGGTCGCGCGCGTGCGTGCCGCATCATCCGCCGCGCGGGTCAGCAGCACGCGCACGCTCAGTGCGGCTCGAAGAAGCCGGCTGGCAGCCGGGCCCGGATCGTCTCGCCGGCGGTGCGGCCGACGATCTCCGCGTCGGCGGCGGCGCCGTACACCTCTTCGTCGAAGGCCTGGCCACCGTCCGCCCGGAGCACGGTGCCGCGCAGCGTGACCTTGCCACCTTCGACCAGCGCGTGCGCGCCGATCGGCGTGCGGCACGAGCCGTCGAGCGCGGCGAGGAAGCCGCGCTCGGCGGCCAACGCGATGCCCGTCGCCTCGCAGAGC
>CAZZWW010000211.1:0-5756 GCA_964657815.1 Vulcanimicrobiota bacterium
ACGTCGCCGATCTCGGCGAGCATCTTCAGCGCCGCCTCGTTGGCACCGCCGTGTGCCGGACCCCACAGACAAGCCGTCCCGGCCGCGATACAGGCGAACGGGTTGGCACCGGAAGACCCGGCGAGCCGCACCGTGGAGGTCGAGGCATTCTGCTCGTGATCGGCGTGGAGGATGAAGATCTTGTCGAGCGCCTTCGACATGGTCGGCGACACTTGGTATTCCTCACACGGCACGGCGTAGCACATGTTGAGGAAGTTCTCGGCGTAGTTCAGACTGTTGTTCGGATACACGAACGGCTGACCGACATTGTACTTGTAGGCCATCGCCGCGAGCGTCGGCACCTTGGCGATGAGCCGCATCGAGGCGATCATCCGGGTCTTCGGGTCAGAGATATCGGTGACGTCGTGATAGAAGGCGCTCAGCGCGCCGATCGAGCCGACCATGACGGCCATCGGGTGCGCGTCGCGGCGAAAACCCTGGAAGAACCGCGACATCTGCTCGTGCACCATCGTGTGGCGCTGGATTCGGAAGTTGAAGTCGGTGAACTGCTCGGCCGTCGGGAGCTCGCCGTAGAGCAGGAGGTAGCAGGTCTCCAGGAAGGAGCCCTGCTCGGCCAGTTGCTCGATCGGGTAGCCGCGATAGAGCAGCACGCCCTTGTCGCCGTCGATGTAGGTGATCTCCGACTCGCAGCTCGCGGTCGAGGTGAAGCCGGGGTCGAAGGTGAACATCCCCGACTGACCGTAGAGCTTGGAAATATCGAGAACAGAGGGCCCGATGACGGCATCTTTTTGTGGCAGGCTGATCGACTTGCCGCCGATCGAAAGGGATCCGGTCTCTGCGCTCATGAATGTGCCTTTTGACGGGGTTCTGGCTGGTCGTACGACCAAAGACCGGCTTGCCGCCGCGTGAACGAACGATCGTCAACAAGCGAGCGAGCGCCCGCGGCATGCCGCCATTATGACAGAATCCGGAGCCTGTCGAGCGCGCCGCTTCATGCGGCCTGGTCGCGAAGGCGGGCCAGGCTCTCCTCGCGGCCTAGAACGGCAAGCACGTCGAAGACGCCAGGCGACACCGAGCGTCCGGTCAGGGCTGCGCGCAGAGGCTGCGCGACCTGACCGAGCTTTGCGCCGGCCTCCTCGGCGTAGACGCGAACTTGACCTTCGATCGCGCCGGCCGACCAATCCTGCGTGGCTTCGAGCCGCGGCAGCAGCGCGATGATGTGGGTGCGACCGTCGTGGAGGATGGCGGCCGCCTTGTCGTCGATCGGCAAGGGCCGCGCGGCGAAAAGGAAGCGCGCCCCGTCCCAGAGCTCGACCAGCGTCTTGGCGCGTTCCTTCAAGCCGGGCATGGCGGCGAGAAGCATCGTCCGCTGCGCCGGATCGAGCGCGGCGATGCCGGCGTCCGGCATGTAGGGCAGGGCGGCCTCGAGCGCCTCGACCAGCGCCGCGCAGCTCGCCGCCCGCATGTAATGGCCGTTGACGTTGCCGAGCTTCACGAAGTCGAAACGGGCCGGCGAGCGCCCGATCGACGCCACGTCGAAGGCTTCCACCATCTCCGGCGTCGAGAAGAACTCGCGGTCGCCCTGCGACCATCCTAGGCGTATGAGGTAGTTGCGCATCGCCTCGGGCAGGTAGCCCATCGCCCGGTAAGCGTCGACGCCGAGCGCGCCGTGGCGCTTCGACAGCTTGGCGCCGTCTGCGCCATGGATCAGCGGCACGTGCGCCATCTCCGGCACTGACCAATCCATCGCCTGATAGATCTGGGTCTGCCGCGCCGCGTTGGTGAGGTGATCGTCGCCGCGGATGATCTGGGTTACGCCCATGTCGCGATCGTCGACCACCACGGCCAGCATGTAGGTCGGCGTGCCGTCGGAGCGCAGCAGCACGAAATCATCGAGCTCCTTGTTGGCCCAGGTGACGCGGCCCTGAACCTTGTCGTCGACCACCGTCTCGCCGTCCTGAGGCGCCTTCAGGCGAATGACCGGCGCGACTCCCGCAGGCGCCTCCGACGGGTCGCGGTCGCGCCAGCGCCCGTCATAGCGCGGCGGCCGCTTCTCGGCCTTGGCCAGCGCGCGCATCTCGTCGAGCTCGGTTTGGCTGGTCCAGCAGCGGTAGGCGTGACCTCCGGCGAGAAGCTGCTCGACCACCTCGCGGTGCCGCGCCGCGCGCGCAAACTGGTAGACGACCTCGCCATCCCATTTGAGGCCCAACCAATGCAGTCCGTCGAGGATGGCCTCGATCGCCGCCGGCGTCGATCGCTCGCGGTCGGTGTCCTCGATGCGCAGCAGCATGCGGCCGCCGAAATGGCGGGCGTAGAGCCAGTTGAACAGCGCCGTGCGTGCGCCGCCGATGTGGAGAAAGCCGGTCGGGGACGGGGCGAAGCGGGTGACGACCTCTTCGGCCATGGTTCGATCCTGGATGCGGGAGGCCGACGCAAGGGCTCTCGCGGGCCGCGCGGTTTGTCGTGTAGGCTGTGTCCCTGTCAAGGCGCGACGGCGTGTCCGCCTCGACGCGTCGCGTCGCGAGAAACGAGATGGCGGAGGCTGTTGGCACCACGCTCGAAGGCGCGCTCGCCCTCGGGCGCGGCGCGGCGGTTCGTGCGCGCGTCGGCCGTCTTGCCGCGCTCTATCGCGCAGCGCTTGAGACGGAAGCCGAGCACCGCCGGTTCTTCCTCTGGGTGCCCGTGGCTTTCGGTGCCGGCATCGTCCTCTACTTCTGCGCCGACCGCGAGCCGCTGCTGCCGCTGACCGCGGGCCTTGCCGGCCTCTTCGCGGCGGCGGCCGCCTTTGCACCAGGCCATCGCCGCGCCTTCGCGCTCCTCGTCGGCTTCGCCGCGCTGTTCGCCGGCATGGCCACGGCAGGATGGCGCACCGCCAGCCTCGCCGCGCCGGTTCTGGAGCGCATCCGCATCGTCTCCGTCCAGGGCTGGATCGAGGAGATGGATTTCAGGCGCGAGGGTGCCCGCTTCGTGCTCCGGGTCGCCGCGACCGATGGGCTGGACCCGGCGCTGACGCCCTATCGCGTCCGCCTGACCACGCGACGCACGCCGCCCTTCGAGGCCGGCACCTACGTCGAGGTCAAGGCGCGGCTGCTGCCGCCGTCGCGCGCGGCTCAGCCCGGCGGCTACGATTTCGCCCGCGACGCCTGGTACGCGCGCATCGGCGCCGTCGGCAGCGTGCTCGGCCGCATGGAAGTGGCGGAGGCGCCGGAGCCGCCGGGCTTGTGGCTTTCCGCCGACATGGCGGTCGACCGGGCCCGCAACGCGCTGGCGCGCCGCGTCGACACGATCGTCGGCGGCGACCCCGGCGCGATCGCCGCAGCCATGGTGACGGGCAAGCGCGACCTGCTCACGGACGACGCACGCAGCCTGATCCGCGAGGCCGGCATCTACCACGTCATCACGATCTCCGGCGTGCAGATGACGCTCGTCGCCGGCATCTTCTTCGTCGGGCTCAGGCGCCTGCTGGCCCTCAGTCGAACGCTGGCTCTGGGCTACCCCATCAAGAAGTGGGCGGCAGCCGCCGCCATCGTCGCCGCGGTGGCCTACGACGTCATGACCGGATCGCGCATCGGCACGGAGCGCGCGCTCTTCATGACGCTGATCATGCTGAGCGCCGTGATCCTGGATCGCCACGCGCTCACCATGCGCAATCTCGCCCTGGCCGCGATGGCGGTGCTGATCTGGCAGCCCGAGGCTCTTCTCGGCGCCAGCTTTCAGCTCTCGTTCGCCGCCGTGGCGGCGCTCGTCTCGGTCTACGAGGCGCGTTCGGCCGCCTACGCCCGCGAGGTCGAGGAGCAGGTCACCGTGCCGGTGCGCGCCGGCGAGCGCCGCGGCTGGTTCGGCCGACGCCGGGCCGGCGGCCACGGGCTGCGCGGCGCGCTCGTCGCCACCTTCTTCGCCACCAGCGCCACGGCCTCTTTCATGGCCTACGACTTTCACGAGATGAACCCCTACGTGATGATCGGCAATCCGCTGACGCTGACGATCATCGAGGTCTTCGCCGTGCCCGGCGCGCTGCTCGGCACACTGCTCTACCCGTTCGGGCTCGACGCCTTCGTCTGGCATTGGGTGGGGCTCGGCATCGCCATCATCATGGCCGCTGCGCGCCTCATCGGCTCGCTGCCGGGATCGAGCCTTCACCTCCCGGCCTTCGCGCCCTGGTCGCTGGCCTTCTTCGCGCTGGCCGTGCTCTGCGCGGTGATCTGGCGGACCTGGCCGCTGAAGCTCGCCGCCGTGCCCTTGGCGCTCCTCGGCTTGCTCGGCGCGCTGTCGGGGCCGACCTTCGACGTCGCCGTTGCCGCCGGCGGCGAGGCCGCGGCGGTGCGCGAGGCCGACGGCAGGCTCGTCGTGATCGGGCGCCGGCCGAGCCCGTTCGACGCGGAGCAATGGCTGCGCGCCGATGCCGACGCGCGCGCGCCCAAGACCGCCGTGCGCAAGGAAAGCTGCGACCCGCTCGGCTGCGTCGCCACCCTGAAGGACGGCCGCGCCGTGGCCCTTGTGCTCGATCCCGCCGCCTTCGCCGAGGATTGTGTGCGCGCCGCCGTGGTCGTGACCCCGCTGCTGGCGCCGACCGGCTGCGCCGCGGCGGTGGTGATCGACCGCGACTCGCTGCGCCGCACCGGCGCCGTCACCTTGGCGGTGGCTGGAGACGGCTTCTCGGCGAGCAGCGCGCGCGCCACCGACGAGGATCGGCCGTGGTCGCCGGCGCCCCGGCGGCGGGTTTCAACGCCGTTCGAGGGGCGGACGTCGAGCGGCGAGGCGAGCCAACCTCGCGATAACGGCGCGTCGACTCAGTAGCGTCTGATCAGGCTCACCAGCTTGCCTTGGATCTGCACGCGGTCGGGCCCGAAGATGCGGGTCTCGTAGGCGGGGTTAGCCGCCTCGAGCGCGATGGACGCGCCGCGCTTGCGCAGCCGCTTCAGAGTCGCCTCCTCGTCGTCGATCAGCGCGACCACGATATCGCCCGTCTCGCCGGTGTTCTGGCGCCGGATGATCACCGTATCGGAATCGAGGATCCCGGCCTCGATCATCGAATCGCCGCGCACCTCGAGCGCGTAATGCTCTCCGGGCGGCAGCATGTCCGTCGGCAGGCTTACGGTATGGCTGCGGCTCTGCAGCGCCGCGATCGGCGTGCCGGCGGCGATCCGCCCCATCACCGGAATCGTCACCACCGAGCGCGCGTCGTCCTCCTGCGGAACGGACGAGGGCAGGCGCACCTTGCCGAGCGTCCCCTCGATCACTTCGGGCTCGAAGCGTCGGGCGCGGGCGAAGGAGGGCGTGGACGATTCCGGCAGGCGCAGCACTTCGAGCGCCCGTGCCCGATTCGGGAGCCGGCGGATGAAGCCGCGCTCCTCGAGCGCGATGATCAGGCGATGGATCCCGGATTTGGAGCGCAGATCGAGCGCCTCCTTCATCTCGTCGAAGGAGGGCGGCACGCCCGTCTCCTTCAAACGCTCGTTGATGAAGCGAAGCAGCTCACTTTGTTTGCGGGTCAGCATGCCGTCGTCTCGCTCCGATCCCGGAGAGCCGACCTTGCCGTCGACACTCGCACGTACGAGCTTATACACCAGCTTGCGAGAACAAACAAAGGGTGAACGTGCCTTTTTGTTCTTTCTAGGTTCCGCAAAGCGAGAACAGGGTAAAACGATGCGCCAGGCGTCTGGACGAACGACGCTCTCCACCAGAGGCAAGGGGCTGGTCGACTTCACGGCCGCCGTCGTCGACTTCGTCGACGGCTCGGGTCTCGCGGAGGGTCT
>CAZZWW010000212.1:0-1698 GCA_964657815.1 Vulcanimicrobiota bacterium
TTCGCCACCCAATCGCTCGCGGTCATCCGCGAACTCGGCCTCGATGGCGCGCGGCTCTGCGCCTACGGCGAGTCCGCCGGCGGTCACCTCGCCGTGTTCCTCGCGGCCAAGAAGACGATCGAGCCGTCCGACATGGCTGGCCGCCTCGCCGATCAGCCGGTTTCCGTCGCCTGCGCGATCGACAATTTCGGGCCGGTCGACCTGACCGAGCCCGGACCGACGCTGACGGGAACCGTCAAGCTGCTGCTCGGCAAGCCGTTGCGCCCTGCCACGCTGGCGGCCTACCGGGCGGCGTCGCCGCTGTTCCAGGTCGGCAGGGGCACCGCACCGATCTTCATCGAGCAGGCCATCGGCGACTCGGTGGTGCCGGCCGCGCAATCGTTCAAGCTGTTCGCCGCCTTGACCAACGCCAAGGTGCAGGCGCGCTTCGTCACTTACGTCGGCGGCCACCAGTGGAAGAACGTGCCGGAGCCCGAACGCGCTTTCCTCGCCGAAGAAGAGCGGCAGTTCCTGCGCCTGTTCCTTGCCGCCGCACCGCACAAGCCCTGAGGCTCACGCCGGGGACATAGGTGACCGCTCGTCGGGGCGAACCGTCCGAGTTCAAGCCTCGCGCAGGAGGCGCTCCGTGCGGGCGTTCTCGATGCGGTTGATGAAACGGCTGGCCTCGTGGACGTCGCGCAGGTTCTTCGCGAGCGCGAAGCACGACTGGATCAGCAGCACCGCGCCCATCGCGAAATAGCCGCGCACCCACCAATCCATCGGCAACAGCAGGATGCCGGCAGCCATCATCGCCAGGGAGACGCCGAAGGAGGCGTAGCCGAAGACGATCCAGGCGGAGGTCGGGCGTTCGATGGCGGCCATGTCGTTGTCCATGATCTTGATCCTCTCGGTTGGCTGGGAAGAACGCTTCAGGCGTGTCGCCGGGTCAGCGCGGCGTTGTCGATGCGGGCGCGCAGACGTGCCAGCACCTCGTTGGGCAGGGTGCGGGTGGGTCGGCCGAAGCCGGCCTCCGCGAGGTCGTCTGCGAGCGTCTCCGCGGCGGGCGCGAACTCGCGGGCCACTGCTTCGTCGTCGGCTTGTCCGGCCTGCAGCGCGAGCAGTGCGGCCTCGGCGCGGGCGATCAGCGGGACGCCTTCCGACCGGGCCAGCGCCGAGCCGACCTTGGCGAGGCGGCGGCCGCGGTCGAGATCGGCGAGACGACGACGTTGCGCGTCGACCTCGCGGCGAGCCGTCGCGACCTTGCCGGCGAAGCGCCTGGCGCCGGCCTCGGACGCCGAAACCTCGGTCTCGAGCACCGCGATCGCTTCGGCGGCGCGCATCGCGAGGTCGTCGCGTCCGGCGGCCAGCGCTTCGAGCGCGCGACCCTCGAGATCGGCGGCGCGGTCGATCAGCGCGTCGCGCCGGGCCGCCTCACGCTCCTCTTCGGCCACCGCCGAGGCCAAAGCGCGGCGCGCCGCGACATGGGAGACACCTGCCGCGGCGATCAGCCGATCGACTTCGCAAGCCGGTCTGGCGCGAGGCAGGAAAAGGTCGAAGACATGTTGGTTCAGGCGATGCAGCATGAGAACCTCTTCTATGAACGTTGTTCACAGGGGCTGTTCTACGAAGCGGCATCGAGATTGGCAAGCAAAATTGAACGCTGTTCAAAAACCGACGTGAGAAGGTGAAGCTCGCGCCGCCACGTGGGGCAGGACACGC
>CAZZWW010000212.1:1798-5744 GCA_964657815.1 Vulcanimicrobiota bacterium
CGGCATCGCGCGCACCTAGCGTCGGAATGGGTACAGGAACTGCGCCAAGTAGCCTTGCGGAACCGGGTTGCCCTTGATCCCGTAGCCCTTCGGCCACCGGCCCTCCGGCATATGATGGGTACCAAACAATCGATCGAGCAGCGGAAAATGAATGGCGAAGTTGACGTCGATCGCCTCGCGCTCCACGCCGTGATGCCAATGGTGGAAGCGGGGCACCACGAAGACCTTCTCGACCAGCCCGAGGTTGGCGCCGAAGTTCGAATGGATGAAGGCGGAATAGACGTAGACGATGAGAATGTAGGCCTGGATCGCCGAGACGTCGAAGCCGAGCACGAACATCGGCGTCGCGGTGAGGCTGCGCAGCAGCACGATCTCGACGAAGTGCATGCGCGCGCCGGCGATCCAGTCGAGCGAGCGCGCGGAATGGTGGACGGCGTGGAAGCGCCACAAGGCCGGCACGCGGTGGAAGGTGCGGTGCACCCAATATTGCGCGAGATCCGTCAGCAGCATGATCAACGCGAGCTGGAGCAGCCACGGCAGTCCGCCGAAGGCGGAACGGATCGTGGCGAATAGGCCGGTCGCGACAATGACCTTGGACGGCGTCAGGGTCAGGAAGGTCAGGACCTGCACGAACAACGACGAGACGAGATAGTAGAAGATGTCCTCGCGCCACTCCTCGCGCAGCAGCGTCTGCTCCTCGACGCGAGGAAAGAGGCGCTCCAAAGGCACGAAGAGGAAGCCGGTCAGGAGGACGTTGAGGACGAAGAAATCGAGCCCCAAGAAGAGCCCTGCACCGTGCGGCGTCGCACCCGTCGGCGACACGCTGCCGATGGCGGAGGCGATCAGCGCCAAGGTCATGCCGGTAACGCCGAGGATCATGTCGCGACGCAGGATCAAACTCAGCGCCGAGAGCAGGTACCCGCCGACCAGAACGATGAAGAGCGCCGGTTTGAAGACGACGCTCTCGCGGACCATGCCGAGTTCGGGCATCGTCAGCAAACCCGGAAAGCGCAGGGCCGCGACCATCAGCACGGACGTCGCGCCAGCCAGGATCGCAAAAGCGCCCGCGATCCAGCCCGAACCAAAGGGTCGACTTTGGCGCGGCGCCTCGAGTTCGCGCCGCAGACGCATGTGCAAGTCGTGAATCACGGTCTTCATGATCGGCAACAACTTCGACGGACGACGACCAAGAAACCCCGGCAGCATTTAATTTTAGCTTAAATCGCTGTTCGTTCGTCCTGTAAAGGAGCTGCAGTGTGCGTCCATCGTCACCGCCTCCGCGATCTGGTCCACCGTGTCGAAGACCCATGTCGGCCTCCGCGCCCGCAACGCCAGCAAATGAGCGTAGCCCCAGGTGACAGCCCCCGAAGCGACGCCGGCAGCCTCGGCGGCATCGATGTCGCGGATCTCGTCGCCGATCGCGAGCACGGCCGTCGGCGGCACGCCGCAGCGCTCCACCAGCCGGCCGATCTTCGCCGCCTTGCCGAACAGCGAGGCACCGCAGCCGAAATAGGCGACGCCGGCGCTCAGCTCGGGACCGAGCACGCGGCGGATGTTGGCCTCGGCGTTCGAGCTGACGATTGCGACGACGACGCCCGCCTCGGCAAGCTTCGCGAGCAGGCGATCGACGCCTGGGAAGAGCACGATCTGGTCGATGTCGCGCGTCATCAGCGCGCGCATGTGGCGCGCGATGAAGGGCAGCTTCCAGCGCGCGACGCCGAACCGCCGCAGCATGGCGTGGGGACCCTCGCCGCGGATGCTCTCGAGATCTTCGGGCGAAACCTCCCGGAAGCGGTAGCGCCGCGCGACGCCGTTGATGACGCGCGAGAACCATGCTGCGCTGTCTGCCAGTGTCCCGTCGAAGTCGAAGATGACGAGCCGATACGCGGTCGGCGCTCTCACGCGAGACAGGCTAGCGTGCGAGCTTCTGGTCGCGCTTGGCCAGCGTGCGCAGACGCAGCGCGTTGAGCTTGATGAAGCCGGCGGCGTCGCGGTGGTCGTAGGCCACCGCGCCTTCCTCGAAGGTGACGAGATCCTGGTCGTAAAGCGAGTTCGGCGAGGAGCGGCCGACGAGGATGGTGTTGCCCTTGTAGAGCTTGAGCCGGACCTGGCCGGTCACCGGCTCCTGGCTCTTGTCGATCAGCGCCTGCAGCATCTCCCGCTCGGGGGCGAACCAGAAGCCGTTGTAGATCAGCTCGGCGTATTTCGGCATCAGCTCGTCCTTGAGGTGGGCCGCGCCGCGGTCGAGCGTGATCTGCTCGATGCCGCGATGGGCCACCGCCAGGATGGTGCCGCCGGGCGTCTCGTACATGCCGCGGCTCTTCATGCCGACGAAGCGGTTCTCGACGAGGTCGAGCCGGCCGATGCCGTTGTCGTGCGCAAGGTCGTTCAGCGTCTTGAGCAGGCTCGCCGGCGAGAGCTTGACGCCGTCGATGGCCGTAGGGTCGCCCTTCTCGAAGTCGACCGTGATGTAGGTCGCCTTGTCCGGCGCGTCCTCCGGCGAGATCGTGCGGGAATAGACGTAGTCCGGCACCTCCTCGGCGGGATCCTCCAGCACCTTGCCCTCGGACGAGGCGTGCAGGAGGTTGGCGTCGACCGAGAACGGCGCCTCGCCGCGCTTGTCCTTCGAGATCGGGATCTGGTGCTTCTCCGCGAAGTCGAGCAGCGCGGTACGCGAGGTGAGATCCCACTCGCGCCAAGGCGCGATGACCTTGATCTCCGGCTCCAGGGCGTAATAGCCGAGCTCGAAGCGGACCTGGTCGTTACCCTTGCCGGTGGCACCGTGGCAGACGGCGTCCGCCCCCACCTTGCGGGCGATCTCGATCTGCTTCTTGGCGATCAGCGGCCGCGCGATGGAGGTGCCGAGCAGGTAGCAGCCCTCGTATTGCGCGTTGGCGCGGAACATCGGGAACACGTAGTCGCGCACGAACTCCTCGCGCAGGTCCTCGATGAAGATGTTCTCCGGCTTGACGCCGAGCAGGATCGCCTTGTCGCGCGCCGGCCCCAACTCTTCGCCCTGGCCGAGGTCGGCGGTGAACGTCACCACCTCGCAGCCGTAGGTCGTCTCAAGCCACTTCAGGATGATCGAGGTGTCGAGCCCCCCGGAGTACGCCAGGACGACGCGCTTGATCTTCTCTTGGGGCATGCTTCTCTCGGGCAGCGGACGGGTCTCGCGACGGGTGCAAGACGGGTGCCCGGCTCTTAGGGGCGGCGGCGCGGAGTGACAAGGCAGCGCGTCTTCACCCGTAATCCACCCCGACCAGGTACAGCCCCGCCGCCGGCGCGACCTGGCCGCAGCGGCGGCGGTCCTTGGCCTCGAGCGCGTCGCGCAGGTCGGCCTTGCGCCAGCGGCCGGCGCCGACGTGCTCCAGCGAACCGACCATGGAGCGGACCTGGCGGTGCAGGAAGGAGCGGGCGGAGACGCGCATCAGGATGAGGTCGCCGTCCTTCATCACCTCGAAGCGCTCCAGCGTGCGGATCGGACTGTCGGCCTGGCACTCGGCGTCGCGGAAGGTCGAGAAGTCGTGGCGGCCGACGAGGATTTGCGCCGCCTCGTGCATGGCGCCGGCGTCGAGCTTGCGCTTCATCAGCCAGGCGCGCTCGGCGTCGAGCGTCAGCGGCGCGCGGCGGTTGCACAGCTTGTAGAGGTAGTGCCGCTTCACCGCCGAGTGCCGCGCATCGAAGGTCTCGTCGACCGGACAGGCCAGCACCACGGCGACGGGGTGCGGGCGCATCCGCGCGTTGACCGCCTCGCGCAGGAGGTAGGGGTCCCAGTCCTTGGCGAGGTCGGCGTGGGCGACCTGTCCGGTGGCGTGAACGCCGGAATCGGTTCGGCCAGCGCCGCGGATCGACACCGGGACACCGTCGACGGCACCCAGCGCCTCCTCCACCACCTGCTGCACGGCGAGCCCGTTGGTCTGGCGCTGCCAGCCGACGAAAGGCGTGC
>CAZZWW010000213.1:0-5743 GCA_964657815.1 Vulcanimicrobiota bacterium
CAAGTACAAGGTGCACGGCACCGGGCAGGTCAGGCCGTGATGGTTTATCCTCCCCTGCGAAGCGCAGCATAGCGGGGAGGACTGAACGTGATCTCGGCTTCGTTCGCCGGCCTGCCGCCGCACGGACGGGGCCAGCGGATCGGCGTCTTCGGCGGCTCGTTCAACCCGCCCCACGACGGCCACCGCGTCGCCAGCCTGCTGGCACTGCGCCGACTCGCGCTGGATCGGGTCTGGTGGCTGGTCTCGCCCGGCAACCCGCTCAAGGACACGCGCGATCTGCCCCCGCAGGCCCAACGCATGGCGGCGGCGGCCCGCATGGCGGCGCATCCGCGTATCGTCGTCTCCGGCTTCGAGCGGCAGCTCGGCTCGCCCTATACCTGCGACCTCGTCGCCGCGCTGGTGGCGCGCTGCCCCTCGGTGCGCTTCGTATGGCTGATGGGCGCCGACAGCTTCGCCGATCTGCACCTCTGGAAGAACTGGCGCACGATCGCCGCCACGGTGCCGATGGGCGTGATCGACAGGCCGGGATCGACGCTGCGCGCCGCCCAGACCCGGGCTGCGGCAGCGCTCGCCGGGCGCCGGCTTCCCGAGCGCGCCGCCGCGTGCCTGGCGACGGCATCCCCGCCGGCCTACGTCTTCCTCCACGGCAAGCGCTCGCCGCTGTCGTCGACCGTGATCCGCGAGGCTCGGTGACCGGAGCGGTTAGGGGCGGGGGTCACGACAAGCGTTGCGGCTTGCAAGAAAGCGGCAGCGTGCCACTCCTCGTGGCCAGCCGAGAAGAGCGGACGGACCACCCCTACCTCTCCCTACAGGGGGGGAGGGGATCCCTTTCACGACGGCGGAGCGAGCGGCTCCGGCTTGCATTCGATCGCCTTGATCCGCGCCTCGGCGTCGGCTCGCTCGCTCGGACGGGCGATCAGCGCAGTCGCGATCATCAGCCCGGTCGTGGCGGGCGCCTTCAGCCGCAGCTCCTCGGGCAGGCCGGCGTCCTCGTCGTCGCCGTCGACGACCGTCTGCAGCTGCGCCGGTGTCACCAGCCGGATGTCGATGGTGCCGCGCAGCGCGGCGCGATCGGTCATGGAATAGAAGATGCGGCCGTCGCGAGTGCGGAACGACAGCGTCAACAGGCGGCCTTCCCCGACCTTGGTTCGGACCCGGACCGGTGCCTTGGCGAGGTCGAAGAAGCACAGGCCCTGGATGGCGGCGGGGTCGCGGAACGGGATCAGCGTGTCGCCGGGACGCGCCGGGGCCAGCAAGGCCAGGCCGTTCGGCCCCGGGGCGCTCGTCGCCGGGTCGCGTGCGGCGAGGAGATCGTAGGCGTCGCGCGTCGCCACGTCGGGCAGCAGCAGAATGGCGACCAGATGCGTCAAACCGGCGACGAGGCCGACGATGGCGACGCCGAGGGCGGCCGGCAGCAGCGGGGGCCAGCGGATCACGAGCACGCGCCCCGCTCGATGGCCGGCATCCGCAGCGCGGCGAAGTCGGTCCCGCCGGCGGTGAGGCTGGTGTCGTAGAGGCGCAACATCAGCACGAAACGGCCCTTGATGCCGCTCGGGAGCCAGTTGCCGGCGCGCGCCTGCGGCGAGACGACGATCGTCGTCGGCGCCTTGTCGAAACGCAGGACCTCGGCCGAGGTGAAGCCGTAGCGCCGCGCGGGATCCTCCACGGGAAAGCCGGCGGGATCGAGCAGGCTCAGCGTCCAGAAGCGGGCCGGCGGCATCGGGCCCACGAGCGTGTAGTCGCAGGCGCCGTCGAGCGCGCCGCCGCGATCGTCGGACCGGGCGACGAAGCTGAGCCCCTCCGACTCGCCGAGCGGCAGCAGACCGGCGCGCGCGTTGGCGGCCAAAGCGTAGGGATCGACCTGGGCGCTGCCGTCGCGCGGGGTGGTGCGCCAGGCGCCGGCGACGACGCCGCGGGCGTCGAGATCGAGGCTGCGTGTGGTCACGAGCAGGCCGAGGATCACGCCGGCGAGCACGGCGACGACGATCTTGAGAAGCGTCGACAGCCGCATGTGGCCGTCGCGCGGTGGCTCGGTTGAAGCCAGGCTCACTGGAGGTCGGTGACCTTGCCCGGCGCGCGCGACAGCTCGACGACCCCGGCGCCGCCGGATCCCGGCGCGATCATGCTCTCGGCCTTGGGGGCACGGCCCATCTCGGCCACGGTGGCGGCGCTGGCGATGGAGGCGAGCACGTCGGCAGAGGCCTTGGTCAGCGTCGCCGGGCGCCGCGGCGTCCCGTTCTCGCCGTTGCTGCCGGCGCTCGCGTTCGCCGCGACCTTGGCGCCGGGGGGCGGCAGGCCGGGCACGGGCTTGGGCTCGACGTTCTGGTGGGCGAATTCCATGATGTCGTGCCAGGTGCGCGCCGGCAGCTTGCCACCGGTCATCTCGTTCATCGACTGGTAGTCGTCGTTGCCGTACCAGACCGCCCCGACGTAATTGCCGGTGAAGCCGACGAACCAGGCGTCGTGGAAGCCGTTCGTCGTGCCGGTCTTGCCGGCCACGGGGAAGCCGGGCAGATCGGCGGCGCGGCCGGTGCCGCCGGTCACCACCTGGCGCAGCATCGTGTTCATCATCGCGATCGCGTTGGGGTCGATGATCTGCTCGGGCCTGTGCCCATCGCGGTCGTGCTCGTAGAGCACCTCGCCGCGCCGGCTGGTGACGGTGGTCGCGGCATAGGCCGGCACGTGCTTGCCGCCGCTCGGGAAGGTCGTGTAGGCGCTGGCCTGCTCGATCACCTTCACCGCGTCGGCGCCGAGCGGCATCGACACCGTGTCGGGCAGCGGCGTGGTCAGCCCCATGCGCCGCGCCGTGGCGATGATCTTGGCGCGCCCGTCCTTGGCCTTGTTCCATTGCGTGGTGCCGTCGCCGATCTCGATCGAGAGACGCACCGCCGCGGTGTTGAGCGACATGGCGAGGGCGGAGGAGAGGGAGATCTTGCCGGCGGTCTCGTCGTCGTAATTGTGCGGGCACCAGTTGCCGAGGCAGAGCGAGGCACCGGAGATGGTCGAAGACGGCTTGTACTTCCCGCTCATCAAGGCCGTCAGGTAGACGTAGGGCTTGAACGAGGATCCGGGCTGGCGCAGCGCCTCGGTGGCGCGGTTGAACTGGCTGACGCCGTAGTCGCGGCCGCCGACGATGGCGCGCACGACCCCGTTGGGATCGAGGATCACCGCCGCCGCCTGGCCCACGTTGAAGCTCTGGCCGTACTGGCGCAGGTAGCTCTCGATCGTCTCCTCGACGTGCTGCTGCAGCGCCGGATCGAGCCCGGTGCGCACCGTCAGCACGGTCTCGTCGCCGAATTTGCCGGCGGCGGCGAGGTCGCGGACCTCGTTGTAGGCCCAGTCGAGGTACCAGTCGGGCGAGGTCTCCTGCTGGCGGTCGACCGGCGTCGCAGGGTTGCGCTGGGCGGCGTAGATCTGCCCGGCGGTGAGGTAGCCGGCGTCGACCATGTTGTTCAGCACGTCGTTGGCGCGGGCGCGCGCCGCCGGCAGGTTGATGTGCGGGGCGTATTTCGTCGGCGCCTTGAACAGGCCGGCGATCATCGCCGCCTCGGGCAGGGTGAGGTCGCGCACGGACTTGCCGAAGTAGAACTCGGAGGCCGCTTGCACGCCGAAGGTGCCCCCGCCGAGATAGGCGCGGTCGAGGTAGAGGCTGAGGATCTCGCGCTTGGAGAGGTGCGCCTCGAGCCATAGGGCCAGGAAGGCCTCGTTGACCTTGCGCGGCAGCGTGCGCTCGTTGGACAGGAACAGGTTCTTGGCGAGCTGCTGCGTCAGCGACGAGCCGCCCTGCCGCACGCTGTCCGCCCGCGAGTTCACGACGATGGCACGCAGCGTGCCGATGACGTCGATCCCGTAATGATCGAAGAAGCGGCGATCCTCCGTCGAGATCAGCGCGTGGATGAGGTTCGGCGGCAGCTCGTCGAAGGGCACGGCGTCATCGTGACGGATGCCGCGACGCCCGACCTCCTGGCCGTAGCGGTCGAGGAAGGTGACCGCGAGGTCCTGCTTCTTCAGCCAGTCTTCGGAAGTCAGTTCGAAGGCCGGGATCGCCAGCGCGAGCAGCACGAAGCCGCCGGCGATCGACAGGGTGAAGGCTTCGCAGCCGGCCTCGACGGCGACCCGCTTCAGGCCGGTGACATGGAAGCGCTCCATGTACAGCGCGAAGCGTTCGTAGCTGCCAGACGCGCTGTGCCCGCTGCCCCAGACGGAGGAATCGATCCAGGAGTCGAACGCGAGCATGGCGCGCCGCACGCGCTCCAGCCGCGGCGAGCTCTTCAGCCGCTCGACATCGGCGCGACGCGCCTCGATCCAAGGACGGCGCCGCTCGAGCCATGCGGCCGTCGCGTCGATCCAGGGGCCGATCAGCCAGCGGATGAACCAGTGCGCGAGCTTCTTCAAAACGGCGCGACTCTCGGGACAGGGCGGTCTTGACCAGGCAGCCGGCGAAGCGCAAGTCCAACGCTCGGCCGCCCACATGGGAGCTTCCGCGCAATCCGCATGCCGCCTCGCCCGTCCCGCGACGATACAGGATCTGCCCAAACAAGGCAGCCGAAAGATGGCGGCGGTCCCGTCGACCCTTTGGCCGAGCGCTTCTGGGAGACCAAGACGCTCGAAGAGCTGGATCCGGCCGAGTGGGAGGCTTTGTGCGACCGCTGCGGGCGCTGCTGCCTGGTCAAGCTCGAGGACGAGGACACGGGCGAGATCGTCCACACCGACGTCGGCTGCAAGCTGTTCGATGCCGGGACCTGCGCCTGCGCCAACTACGCCAAGCGGCATCGAAAGGTGTCGGACTGCATCCAGCTGACGCCGGCCGTGGTGCGCGCACTCCGCTGGCTGCCGGGCAGCTGTGCCTACCGCCTCGTCGCCGAGGGGCGCCCTTTGGCCGACTGGCACCCGCTGGTGTCGGGCTCGCCCGAGAGCGTGCACGAGGCCGGAATTTCCGTGCGCAACCGCCTGAGCGGCACCGAAACCACGGTGAAGATGCGTGACTATGCCGATCACGTCGTCGACTGGGCCGAACTCTCGCCGTTGCCGTAGCATCCGGCCAACGCGTTCATGACGCATTCAGCGCTTCGAGCACATTGTGGCGGGATGCGGACCGCGGCCCTCGCTCTAGCCTGCTTGCTGGGCGCCGCCGCGACGACCACCGCGGCCGGTGAGGACACCCCCGCGTACAACCTGCCGCCCTTCCCCAGCGGCCCCCCGGCGCCGTCGACCGCGCCGCAGTCCCCGGCTCCTGCGTCCAGCCTCCGTGCCTACGCGCCAGCTCCGGCACGCGGAGACGCGTCGCACCCGCAGCGCGGGCGAGCCGCCTGCTTCAGCCAGGCCGAGGCTCGTGAAAAAATCGCGCAGCTCCGTCTCACCGACCCCGTCAACGCGACGCACGCCGGACGCTCGGAGGGCGAGGCGCTGAGGACGCGGCTGTGTCGCTGGAAGCAGAACGATTTCGTCTACGAAGTCTACGTTCTGCGCCGCGACGGTCGCGTCGTACGCATCTACATCAATGCGCAGAACGGCCAGGCTGTCAGCGCGGCGGATATGGCGGATCACAAGTAGGAGAACGCACGTGCGGCTGTTGGTCGTGGAAGACGATGCCGATCTCAACCGGCAGATCGTCCGAGCTTTGGAGGAGGCGGGCTACGTCGTCGATCGCGCCTTCGACGGCGAGGAAGGACAGTTCCTCGGCGAGACCGAGCCCTACGACGCCGTCGTGCTCGACCTCGGCCTGCCCAAGAAGGACGGGATC
>CAZZWW010000214.1:0-5719 GCA_964657815.1 Vulcanimicrobiota bacterium
CGAGTTTGTCTTGAGATCGATGCCGGCCGAAGGCGCGATCAGGATGAGAGCGGCCGCCTTCGCCAAGTTGGCCTTGCGGGCGGCGATCGCGGTATCGGCGGCGAGAAGGCCGCCGGCACCCTCGCCGGCCAAAGCGACGCGCGCCGGGTCACCGCCGAAGCTGCCAGCATTCTCCAGCACCCACTTGTAAGCCGCGAGGCAATCGTCCTGCGCCGCGGGGAACTTGTGTTCCGGCGCGAGGCGATAGTCCGGCGTTACGACGATGGCGCCCGAGGGCTCGGCGATGGCGCGGGCGGAAGCTTCCGAGCCGGCGGCATTGTCGAGAACGAAGCCGCCGCCGTGGTAGAACACGACGACCGGGAGCGGCTTGTCGTCGCTCGCTCCCGCGGGGGAATAGACCCTGACCTTGAGCTGGTCGCCGGCCGGCCCTTGGAAGCTCACGTTCTTGACCGAGACGGCCGTGGGCACGAGCGGTACATGGCTGTCCTTCGCCAACTCCTGCGCGGCATCGATCGGCGAGGGCTGCCGCCTGGCATCCTCGGGCGACAGCATCTCGAGCGGCTTGGGATGCATGGCGCGCCACTTGTCGAGCACGTGCTTCATGTCGATGTCGACGCCCGCGGCGGGGTCGCCCATGAAGGTCTCGACGATCTGGTCGACCCGATCGCCCCAGGTCGCCTTTGCGCCCGCGAAGGCCGTGGCCGGCGCGCCGACGGTCGCGGCAGAGAGGGTGACGAGAAGGGTACGTGGTATCGACATCGAGGGGCTCTGACGCTGGCGTGACATAGCGTGTCAACGTCCAGGCCGAAGCCGCGGTTCTGTCAAGACTACGCGAAACGCGGTTGCGGGGTCATCGGGCGTAGCGCGCGCGGCGCACCGTGGCCGACCCAGCGATCGAGGAAGGCGGAGAGCCAGCGGGCCACGGCGGCGTCGTGCTGGTACCAGTCGCGGAAATGGCGCTCGCGCGGAAGGGCGCCCGGCATGGCCATGCGCTCGCAGCCGGCGGTCGTCCACCGGCACATCATCTGATACGTGACCTCGGGGTGGAACTGCAGACCGTAGGCACCCCCGCCATAACGAAAGGCCTGCGCCGCGAAGTCGTCGCCCTCGGCCAGCAGGGTCGCGCCCGCCGGCAGGTCGAAGCCCTCGCGGTGCCACTGGTAGACCTTGCTCGGGAAGAGATCGGGCCAAGCCTTGAGGCCATGCGTGGTGGGACGAATGGGGTAAAAGCCGACCTCGACCCGGCCTTGCGGGTGCGGCGCCACCCGATGACCGAGATGACGCGCCAGCATCTGAGCGCCGAGGCAGATGCCGAGGTAGGGCTTGCCCGCGCGGAGCGGCACGCCGATCCAGTCGATCTCTTGCCGAATCCACGCCTCGTCGTCGTTGCAACTCATCGGGCCGCCGAAGACGATCGCGGCGTCGTGCGCGTCCATCGTACACGGCAAGGGTTCGCCGAAACGCGGCCGGCGGACGTCGAGGCTGTAGCCGGCTTCGCGCAGCAGGCGGCCGACACGGCCGGGGCTCGAGTGTTCCTGGTGCAGGACCACGAGGATGCGGCGCGTGGGGGCGGTACGCTGCGTTGGGGCGCTCCACCCTCCGGCGGAGGCCCCGCTATCGTGCTGGCCGTCGCGCGTGTCCTCGAACAAAGCCCTGTCCTTTCCGCTTCGACGTCGCCCCTGCGTCATTGGAGGTGGTGGATGGTTAAGACAGCGTTAATCACACGGAAATACAGCAAGGATTGGGCCGCCAAACGCCTCAGCCGTCGGTGGTTTCCAGGACGAGGATCGTCGGCTCCGCCTTGGAGTAGTTCGGGATGTCGGCGACCGCCGCCTTGCCCTCGGGCGAACCCAGCGCCTTGCCGATCGCGTCGGCGCTGTCGAAGGTGCCGTTGAAGACCCAGAAGAAGGCACCATCGGCACCGTCCGGGCCTTTCGCCGGTCCGTAGCTGAACGCCTTGAGGCCGGGCATCTTCTCGACGAGCGGCATGTGCTTCTCGCGAAAGTGCCGGTCGAAATGCGCCGGGTCGGCGGGCTTGGGATACATGACGACGAGGCGGGTCATGGAATGCGTTCTCCTCTGAAGGTTGCGGGTCGAACATAGGTCGCTCGCCGGGCGGATCGAGACGAAAACGGTTTGGCCGGCCGCAGAGGATTTCGATCGACCTCATCGCGAACCCGGCCGACAGCCGCATCAATGTACGACCGGAATGTTCAGATGCAGGTAATTATCGTGGAAGCCGCTGATCTTCTTCAAACGTCCGATGTCGGTGATGACGATCTTCCTGCCCTTGAACGTCACCAGATCCGCCGATTTCAGCGATTGCAGCGAACGGTTCACGTGGACGGTCGAGAGGCCGAGCGTGTCGCCGAGTTCGGCCTGCGTGACGGGCAGCTCGAACTCCAGGCCGTTGGTCAGCCCGACGCTCTTCATGCGGAGGTACAGTTCGCAGAAAAGATGGGCGAGGCGGTTCTCCGCGCTGCGCTGTCCGAGGTTCGTCACCCATTCGCGCAGGATGGCCTCGTCCACCATCGTCGCGAGCCACATGGCGCGGCTGATGCCGGGATAGCGGAGAAGGTCGAGGATCCGGTCGCGCGGGATCCACACCATCTGCACCGGCGAGATCGCCGCGATCGAATGGTCCATCTTCGACAGGATGAAGACGTTGAGGTCGCAGAAATCGCCGGGAATGAGGTAGGCCACAATCTGCCTCCGGCCGTCGTCGAGCAGCTTGTAGCGGCAGGCGAGCCCGCTGGTGACCAGATGGACGTCCGATGGCGTGTCGCCCTCGCAGATGATGTCCGCGCGGGCCTCGACGGATTGCGGATGCGCCGAGGATTTCTCGAGGACGGCGATCTCCTCGTCAGTCAATTCGGTGTAGACCGCGAGTTTCTTGACGAGCGCGCAATGCATGGTCGCCTCCATGAGGATGAGCGACAATTTTCGCGCGCACGTCTTCTCGTATCAGGCCGGTACCGGGCCGATAGGTACTTTTGTTAGCCGACGATGGATTATAAGGTCGGTTGTCGTTACGCGCCGGATGTCGGCGTGACGTCGCCTGCGAGCGCCTTGGCGACGAGCGCGCGGGTCTCGGCGAGACCGTAGAGCGCGGCGAACGAGCCGAAGCGCGGCCCCTTCTCCTCGCCGAGAAGCACCTGGTACAGCATCGCGAAAAAGTCGTTGCTGACGCCGGGCCGCTCCGGCGTGGCGCCCTTGGCCGCAAGGTTCTGGTAGCGCGGGACGGCGCGGCCGACGTCGTAGAGCGCGGCCTGAATGTCCTCGGCCGAGGCGCCTTGCGGCAGCGCGGCCAGTGCACCGTCGAGCCGCGTCAGCGCATCGCGCTCGACCCCGTCGGGCGCTCGGTAGCGCTTCGCCGGCGCGACGAAGTCGCGGTAGTAGGCCACCGCGTAACCGACCATCGCGTCGAGGCGCGGATGGGTCTGCGGTGACACGTCGGGTGCATAGCGACGCAGGAATCCCCACAGCACCGCCGGATCCTCGCTGTTGGCCACCGTGGCGAGGTTGAGCAGCATGGCGAAGGAGACCGCCGTGGCGCCGCTCGCCGACACGAGAATCTCGGGTGCCGGCGGCGCGCCGCCGTGCATGTGCCAGGCCGGGTTGCCGACCAGCCCCTTGGCATCGCCGGCGGCCTCCTGCCTGCGGGCCGCGTCGAGGAAGCCGAGATATTCGTCGACGTTGCGCGGGATGACGTCGAAGTGCAGCTTCTTCGCCTCCTTGGGACGCTGGTACATGAACAAGGCGAGGCTCTCGGGGCTGGCGTAGGTCAGCCATTCGTCGATGGTCAGGCCGTTGCCCTTGCTCTTCGATATCTTCTGTCCCCCCGCGTCGAGGAACAGCTCGTAGTTGAAGCCTTCCGGCGGCGTGCCTCCGAGCGCGCGCACGATCTGGCCGCTGAGCTTCACCGAGTCGATGAGGTCCTTGCCGGCCATCTCGTAATCGACCCCGAGCGCATACCAGCGCATGGCCCAGTCCGGTTTCCACTGCAGCTTGGCGTGGCCACCCGTCACCGGCGTAGTGCGCAAGTCGCCGCTCGCGGGATCGCGCCAGCTGATCGTGCCAGCCGCCGCATCGTGACCCTCCAGCGGCACCTGGAGCACGTGCCCGGTCTCGGGATGGATCGGCAGGAACGGCGAGTAGGTGGCGGCACGCTCCTCGCGGAACGTCGGCAGCATGATGGCCATGACGCGATCGTAGGCGCGCAGCATGGCGAGCAGCGCGGCGTCGAAGCGGCCGGACTTGTAGTACTCCGTCGCCGATGCGAACTCGTAGTCGAAGCCGAAGCGGTCGAGGAAGGCGCGCAGACGCGCGTTGTTGTGGGCCCCGAAGCTTTGATGGGTGCCGAACGGGTCCGGCACCTCGGTCAGCGGCCTGTTGAGGTTGGCCTCGAGCAGCACCTTGTTGGGCACGTTGTCGGGCACCTTGCGCAAGCCGTCCATGTCGTCGGAGAAGGCCAGCAGGCGCGTCGGAACGCGGTCCTCGGTCAGGACGCGGAAAGCGTGGCGCACCATGGAGGTGCGGGCGACCTCGCCGAAGGTACCGATGTGTGGCAGGCCCGAGGGGCCGTAGCCGGTCTCGAACAGCACCTCGCGCTGCCCCGTGCGCTCGACGCGCGCGACGATCTTGCGGGCCTCCTCGAACGGCCAGGCCTTGGCCGAGGCGAAGATCGCGGGATCGTGAACGGCCGGGGGAGCGGCGCCTGTCATGTCGTCTACCAAGGTGGAGGTGGCGGCGCGGAACGGGTGACGCCGTGTTGCGCGCGGGCAGCGGCACCCTAAAAACCGCAGCGCCCTCCGTCAAATGGCCGTGCAAGAAGACGCAGGGTCTTGCGGACAGCAGCCCTTCACGGCATAGCAATCGCGCGGACGCTGCCCATCTAGTCCGTATCCCCAACTTTCAAAAGGTTTACCGATTGGCTCGTAACTTGGACGTCGGCTTCGCCGAACGGCGCGAATCCGCCGTGAGCAAGCGTCTCGAATTGGTCAAGAAGATGCAGGAGCGGCTTTCCAGCCCGGAATCCGAGGCTAAGGCTGCCGAACATCGTTCGCTGGTAGAGGCCCGCAACAAGCGCCTCGCCATCAAGGAAGAAGCCCGCAGGCAGGAGGAGGCCCGCCTTCACGCGATCCGCGTCGAGGAGGAAGCCCGTCTGGCCGCCGAGCGCCGCGCTCGGGAAGAGGACGAGCGTCGCATTCGCGAAGCCGAAGAGGCCGAGAAGCAGCGCAAGATCGAAGCCGAGAAGGCTCGCCTTGCCGCCTCGTCGGCCGCCCGTGGCGCGCGCGCCCTCGCCGACATTATGACGAAGCGCGGGGGTGCCCGCCGCGGCTCCGCCAGCGTTTCGGACGACGATCAGCCGGAACGCCGGCAGGCGTGATCCTCGTGACGAGGTGTCGTGATCAAAAGCCGGCTGTATCAGCCGGCTTTTTCTATGGCGCCTAACCGCCGAGCAGCGCCTCGGCGATACCGCGCCACTCGTCGTCGAGCGAGCCTCGGCCCGCAGGCCGCCCCGAACGACGGTACCAATAGCCGGCATTGCCCTCGTCGCCCTCGACACGGTGCAGCCAGGCGTGGACCCAAGCGGCGTCGGCACCGGGTGCATCCTGCACCAGCGCGTGCGCCGCGTCCCAGTGGTCGCGCCGCGCCCACCACAAAGCTGCGAGCGCGTTGCCGCAGCCGGCCGGTGGATCAGTCGATCCCAGTGAGG
>CAZZWW010000215.1:0-5718 GCA_964657815.1 Vulcanimicrobiota bacterium
CCGAGACGGCGGCGACGCAGATCGCCACGCTCGACGACACCATGGCGGCGGCCGTGCTCGGGCAGCTCACCCCGGGGAAAGCCAGCGCCATCTTCAACGAGATCGTGCCCGAGCGCGCCGCCAAGCTCGCCGCGCTGATCGCCGGCACGACCCCGCCGGCGGACGAGAAGAAGCTGTGAGCGCGCGCGTCCTCATCGTTACGGCTTGCGCGGCGCTCGCGCTGGCCGGCTGCGCCCAGCGCCCGCAGGAGATCGGCCGCGAGCCGACGCTGACGCCCGTCGGCTCGGGTGCGATCCCCAACGTGATGCCGCACGCGCTCGGCTACGCCGCGCCGCCGCCGCCGGCGTTCAACTCGCTCTACACCGACGGGGCCAGCCTCTATCGCGACCCGCGCGCGATGAAGCCCGGCGACGTGCTGACGATCCTGATCTCGATCAACGACAAGGCTTCGCTCGGCAACAACACCGACCGCTCGCTCGACAGCGAGATCGACAACAAGTTCGGCTTCACCGCCAACGGCGGCAAAGCCAGCAACAGCGTCGGCGTCGGCAGCGAGATCACCAGCGGCTCCAAGAGCTCGGCCAACGGCCAAGGCACGATCGATCGTTCCGAGAAGATCCAGGTCAGCGTCGCCGCCGTGGTGACCGAGCTGCTGCCCAACGGCAACCTGGTGGTCAGCGGCTCGCAGGAGATCCGCGTCAACTTCGAGATACGCCAGGTCTACGTCGCCGGCATCGTGCGCCCGCGCGACATCTCGAAGGACAACACGATCTCCTACGACAAGGTCGCCGAGGCGCGCATCTCCTACGGCGGGCGCGGCCGCCTCACCGAGGTGCAGCAGCCGGCGGTCGGCCAGCAGATCTACGACGCGGTCAAGCCGTTCTGACATGGCCGCTTCAGCGACATCCGCGAAGGGCAAGCCGGCGGGCAAGGGCGGCCTCGTCATCACGATCGCGACGTTGACCGTGCTGGCGGCGGTCGGCGGCGGGCTTCTCGGCAAGCTCGTCGGGCACCCGCGCGCCGCTTCGACCGCCGCGGCAGCCGAGGCCGGCAAGCCGCTGCCCTACGCCGCCGACATCGAGGTCCGGGAACTGCCGGCCGTCGTCACCAACCTGGCGCAGCCGGAGGAGGCGCGCGTTCGCATGCAGGTGGCGATGGTCTTCCCCAAGAAGGACGTGGAGAACGCCAACCTGCTCGCCGCCAAGATCAACGACGACATCGTCGCCTTCCTGAAGACGCTCACCGTCGCCGAGCTGCAGGGGCCGAGCGGCCTCCAGGCGCTGCGCGAGGACCTCAACGAGCGCGCCGCGGTCCGCTCCGACGGCAAGGTGCGCGAGATCATCATCGAAGCCCTGGTGGTCCAGTGAAGCGCATCGCCCTCGTCTCCGCCCTCGCCGGCCTCGTCCTCGCCACAGGTGCGGGCGTTGCGCTCGCCCAGACCGCGGGCGGGGGCACCGATCTCAACGCGCTGGTGCCGCAGGCCGGCGCCACGGCGACCGGGCGCATCGTGCAGGTGGTGGGCATCCTCACCGTGCTGTCGATCGCGCCGGGCCTGCTGGTGATGGTGACGAGCTTCACCCGCTTCGCCATCGCCTTCTCGTTCCTGCGCTCCGGCCTCGGCCTGCAGACGACGCCGGCCAACCTCATCCTGCTCTCGCTCTCCTTGTTCATGACCTTCTACGTCATGGCGCCGACCTTCGACCGCTCCTGGCAGGACGGCCTGAAGCCGCTGATCGACAACCAGATCACCGAGAGCGAGGCCTTCCCCAAGATCGCCGGGCCGTTCCGCCAGTTCATGCTGGCGCAGGTGCGCGACAAGGACCTCAAGCTCTTCGACGACCTCGCGCAATCCTCGATCAAGACGCTCGACAGGAAGGACGTCGACCTCCGCATCCTGGTGCCGGCTTTCATGATCTCCGAGATACGCCGCGGCTTCGAGATCGGCTTCCTGATCGTGCTGCCCTTTCTCGTCATCGACATGATCGTGGCGACCGTGACCATGTCGATGGGCATGATGATGCTCTCGCCCTCGGTGATCTCGCTGCCGATGAAGCTCTTGTTCTTCGTGCTGATCGACGGCTGGAATCTGTTGGTGGGGAACCTGATCCGGTCGTATGCGTGAGTAGGGATTCCTTAACTTCGATCACCTCACCCATGGTCATTTAAAGTTTTACGTAACGCTTGAGGCGCAACTTGGCGTGACGAAAGGTTGGAACCCGGCGCCGCGGCGCTCGCTCCAGAGGCATCACGCCGCCCGATCGTGCCGGTGCAAACCCGGACTGTCCCAGCTTCCAACTCACTCCGGGACACGAGAACCATGTCGAGCATCCTCACCAACATGTCGGCCATGTCGGCCGTCTCCAATCTCGCCGCGACGCAGAAGTCGCTGGCCGACGTGCAGAACGAGATCTCCACGGGCCTGAAGGTCTCGGGCGCCAAGGACAACGCCGCCTACTACTCCATCGCGACGAACATGCGGACCACCATCGGCGATCTCTCCGCGGTCACCGACTCGCTCAACCTCGGTTCGTCCGTGGTCGGCACGGCGACCTCGGCCTTGACCACCGTCACGGGCATCCTGCAGAGCATGCAGCAGAAGATCGTCGCGGCCAAGCAGGCCGGCGTCGACAAGACCCAGGTGCAGACGGATATCTCCGCCCTGCAGTCGCAGCTCACCTCCACGATCAATGCCGCCTCCTTCAACGGCGTCAATCTCCTGGACAACAGCGCGACGACGCCGGCTGCGACCGATAAGAACAGCTTCGTGTCTTCGGTGACAGGCTCGGGTTCGAGCTTCGCCATCAACTCCATCGATCTGAAGTACAGCGACACGGCCTTGACGCAATCCGGAAATACCGGAACGAAAGCCGGCATCTTGGATACGGTCACGACCGGACCGGGCAGCACCGGTGTCAGCATCCTTAACCTGGACGTTAGCGCATCTGGCGCTTCGATGGACGACCTCGCCGCCCAGGTCGCCTCGGCCATCACCGCCGTCACGAAGGTGTCGTCCAACATCGGTTCGACGCAGAACAACCTCGATCTGCAGAAGACCTTCACGAGCGCGCTCTCCGACTCCATCACCAGTGGTGTCGGTTCGCTCGTCGACGCCGACATGAACGCGGCCTCGACGCGGCTCAGCGCCCTGCAGACGCAGCAGCAGCTCGGTGTCCAGGCCCTCTCGGTCGCCAACCAGAACAGCCAGCTCATCCTGAAGCTGTTCGGCGGCTAGATCGCCCGCGGCCCGCGCGTTCGCCGCCGACCGGCCTTTCGCGTTACCACCCTCGCGCAAGCTTGACCCCCCATCATCGCCGCCGGACCCAAGCCCAGCCCGGCGCGCATGAACTTCCAGGACCAACTTCAGTCCCTCCTCGCCAGCCTGCAGAGGCTCGGCCTGCGCAAGCTCGCGGCGCTCGGCGTCGTCGGCGTGCTCACGGCGGCGGTGGTGGGCTTCGGCGGCTACTGGCTGAGCCGGCCGGCCTACGAGACGCTCTACGGCGGCCTCGACCGGCAGGACGTCTCCAACATCGGCGCGGCGCTGACCGAGGCCGGCATCCCGTTCGACGTCGCCGCCGACGGAGCCAGCGTCAAGGTGCGCTATTCCGAGACCGCCCGCGCCCGCATGCTGCTCGCCGAGAAGGGCCTGCCGCACTCGGCCTCGTCGGGCTACGAGCTCTACGACAAGCTGGGCTCGCTCGGCCTGACGTCCTTCATGCAGGACGTGACGCGGGTGCGTGCCACGGAGGGCGAGCTCGCCCGCACCATCCAGCTGATGAACGGCATCCGCGCGGCCCGCGTGCACATCGTGCTGCCGGACGAGGGCTCGTTCCGACGCGCCAAGCAGCCGCCCTCGGCCTCGGTGATGATCCGCACCGAAACCATCGCCGACGCGCGCACCGGGCAGGCGATCCGCCACCTCGTCGCCGCCGCCGTGCCCGGCATGACCGTCGATCTCGTCACCGTGCTCAACACCGACGGCACGCTGCTTTCCTCGGGCGACGACCTGCAGGAGCAGGCGCCGGGCAAGATGCTGACCCTCGAGAAGACCGTGTCGAAGGACATCCAGGACAATATCCGTCGCGAGCTCACCCCCTACCTCGGGCTGCACAACTTCCAGATCAGCGTCGCCGCCAAGCTCAACACCGACAACCGCCAGACCAACGAGACAATCTACAACCCGGATTCGCGCGTCGAGCGCTCGACGCGCGTGGTCAAGGAGAACAACACGGTCAACAACTCGACGAGCCAGGCGCCGACCAGCGTCGCCGGCGCCGTGCCGCAGGACAAGCCGGCGGCGTCGGCCGCGGACGCCAAGTCCTCGACCACCGACAATTCCAAGCGCGAGGAGCTGACCAACTACGAGCTCTCCTCCAAGGTCGTGACCACCGTCAGCGGCGGCTACGGCATCGACCATCTGTCGATCGCCGTGCTGGTCAATCGTGCCGCCCTCGCCAAGTCCAAGGGCGCCACGGCCGAGGCGCAGCTCGCCGACATCGAGGCGCTGATCGACTCGGCGGCGGGGCTGCGCAAGGAGCGCGGCGATACGATCAAGGTGCTCGCCGCCGACTTCGCCGAGGCCGGCCACGACCTCGACCCGATCCCCTCGCCGGGCCTCCTCGACGTGCTGATGCGCCAGTCCGGCACCGCGATCAACGCGCTCGCCGCCGTCGCGGTGGCGATCCTGCTCATCGTCTTCGGCATCCGGCCGCTGACCCGGGTGCTGCGCCCGGCGGAGCAGCCCGCCGCGATGGCGCTCGCCGCGGCCGCTCCGGTGCCGGCCTTGGAGGCGCCCGCGACCGATGGCGAATCCGGTCCGCAGATCATCGAGGCGCGGCCCGAAGCCAGCCTCATCGAGGACGTCACCAGCCGGCCGCGCCGCTCGCCGCAGCGCCGCCTCGAGCAGATGGTCGAGTTCGACGAGGACCAGGCGGCGACTATCCTCAAGCAATGGGTCGCCCGCGGGAGCCTCGCCTGATGCACGCGCCGCTGGCCAGACACCTCGCCCGATTCGAGCGGATTCTGCCCGCCGGTGCCTCGGCTGCGCCTCTCGCTGAGACGGTGCCCGACTCCTCCGAGCCGACCGTGACCATGACGGTCGCCGCCTTCGAGGCGCGGCTCGACACGCTGCGGGCGTCGCTCGAAGCCGAACATGTCGCGGCGCGTGAACGGGCGGACGCCGCGCATACGCAAGCGCTCGCGGCGGCAGCGGCCGATGCCGCCGCGCGACGTGACGCGGAGGAGGGTGCCGCTCTCGCCGCGGAGGTCGCGGCCGCGACGCGGGCTCTGCACGACGGCCTGGCCGAGCAATTCGCGAAGACGCTGCGGCCGCTTCTCTTGGAGGCGGTCGCGGCGCGCACGGTGGGCGCCCTCGTCGACACCGTCGCGCGCATCCTCGCCGACCCGGACCATCCGGCCTTGACGATCCGCGGCCCGGCAGCCCGGCTCGCCGCGGTGGAGGCCGCGCTGGGCACGGAGGGCGTGACGTTCGAGGCCACGGAGGGCGACGAACTCCACGTCGCGGCCAACGGCATCCGCATCGAGACGCGCGTCGCCGCGGCGTTGGCCGCGCTCGCCGCCACGGAAGGGGCCTGAGCATGGCCGACGACGGCAAGCACCACGAGATCGTCATCATCCGCCGCGGCGGCCACGGTGACCACGACGAGCACCACGGCGGCGTCTGGAAGATCGCCTTCGCCGACTTCATGACGGCGATGATGG
>CAZZWW010000216.1:0-5716 GCA_964657815.1 Vulcanimicrobiota bacterium
TCGCGCCCGTCTCGCCCTACGGCCGCTCCAAGCTGATGGTCGAATGGATGCTGGAGGACGCCTGCAAGGCGCACGACCTCAACGCCGTGGTGCTGCGCTACTTCAATGTCGCCGGCGCCGACCCGCAGGGACGCCTGGGACAGTCGACGCCCAACGCCACCCACCTCATCAAGATCGCGGTGCAGGCCGCGCTCGGTCATCGCAAAGGCATGGACTGCTTCGGCACGGACTATCCCACGCCCGACGGCTCCTGCGTGCGCGACTACATCCAGGTCTCCGACCTCATCGCCGCCCACATGCTGGCGCTGAAGCACCTGCGTGACGGCGGCGCCAGTCTCACCTGCAACTGCGGCTACGGCCGCGGCCTCTCCGTGCTGGAGATCATCGACGTGGTGAAACGCGTCTCCGGCGTCGACTTCCCCGTGCGCATCGCCGGCCGCCGTGCCGGCGATCCGGCCTCGCTGGTGGCCGGTGCCGACCGGGTGCGCGCGGAACTCGGCTGGCGGCCGCGCTATGCCGACGACGTGGATGCCATCGTGCAGCAGGCGCTCGACTGGGAACGGCGGATGCACAATCGCAAGAGCTAGGCGGCCTGGTTCAGCGTCGCCATGTCGATCACGAAGCGATACTTTACGTCGCTCTTCACCATGCGCTCGTAGGCCGTCTCGATGTCGGCCATCTTGATCATCTCGATGTCGGCGGTGATGCCGTGCTCGGCGCAGAAGTCGAGCATCTCCTGCGTCTCGCGGATGCCGCCGATCAGCGAGCCGGCGAAGTTGCGGCGGCGCCAGATGATGCTGAACACGTTGACGGCCAGCGGCTTGTCCGGCGCGCCGACCTGCACCAGCGTGCAGTCGGGCTTCAGCAAAGCAAGGTACTCGTTGATGTCGTGAGGCGCGGCGACGGTGTCGAGAATGAAATCGAAGCTCTCGACATGTTTAGCCATGGCCTCCTTGTCCTTCGAGATCACCACCTCGTCCGCGCCGAGACGGCGCGCGTCATCCTCCTTGCCGGGCGAGGTCGTGAACAGCGTGACCTTCGCGCCCATGGCATGGGCGAGCTTCAGGCCCATGTGGCCGAGGCCGCCGAGCCCGACGATGCCGACCTTCTGCCCGGCCGTCACGTTCCAGTGCCGCAGCGGCGAATAGGTGGTGATGCCGGCGCAGAGCAGCGGCGCGACGCCGGCGAGGTTCAGGTTCTCGGGGATGCGCAGCACGAAGGCCTTGTCGACCACGACGTGGCTGGAATAGCCGCCGAACGTCGGCGTGTCCGTGTGCTTGTCCGGGCTGTTGTAGGTCGCGGTGAAGCCGGGACGGCAGTAGTTCTCCTGGCCGCCTTTGCAGGCCTCGCACTCGCGGCAGGAATCGACCATGCAGCCGACACCTGCGAGCTGACCGACCTCGAAGGCCTCGACGCCAACGCCCACCCGGGTCACCCGTCCCACGATCTCGTGGCCCGGCACGCAGGGATACACGGTGTTCTGCCACTCGTTGCGCACCTGGTGCAGGTCGGAATGGCAGACGCCGCAGTAGAGGATCTCGATCTCGATATCGTCGTCACCGGGATCGCGGCGCTGGAAGTCGAAGGGAGCCAGGTGAGCCGTGGCGGAATCGGCGCCGTAGCCGGTGCAGGTGAACATCGCGAGCCTCTCGAGAGAATGACCACCGCTATATACGGTTGGCTATAACAGCGACGAGACCCTGGCGTCCCCGAACGCTGCAGACCTGCTCATCGGCTCGCGAGGCACTCGTCACATGGTGGTCCAACTCAGCGCGCGCCTGTCGTTCCCGCCGGCGTTCCGCCGGCTCGACCGGCGCCCTCGGCCCCGCCGAGCTTGGGCACGTCGACCTTGTTGTGCTCCGGCGCGAAGCCGGTCTGGCTCGTGCCTCCCAGCGCCCGAATCGCGCCGCGCGGATCGCCTTCGATGCCGCCCTCTTTCTTGGCATCGGGCGGGGCACCGTTGGTACTGTTCTGCGCCGACGCGATCGATCCGAAAGCCGCGCTCGCGACAAGGGCGACGGTAGCGATTGCGCGTTTCAAGGGCCGTGCTCCTTTTTCCATCTTCGAAACGAGGCGGCGTGCTCCAGGTTGCGCGCTCAGGACGGGAGCCGTTTTAACGCGTCTTTAAGCGCGATCACGCGAGACTGCCGCATTCGCCGGCGGACCCTCCTTTGCACAAGCCCGTCTACAGCCTCGTGATCCCCTTGTTCAACGAGGAGGCGGTGCTCCCGCTTCTTCTCGACCGGCTCGACGCGCTCTTGGAGCGGCTCGACGGTCCGGGCGAGGTGATCTTCGTGGACGACGGCAGCCGCGACGCCACCGGCGTCATCGCCGCGCGGCGCGCGGCGAGCGATCCCCGCTACCGCTATCTCGCCCTGTCGCGAAACTTCGGCCACCAGATCGCGATCACCGCCGGCATGGAGCACGCCGCCGGCGATGCCGTCGTGGTCATGGACGCAGACCTGCAGGATCCTCCGGAAGTCGTGCTCCAGCTCGCGGCGAAATGGCGCGAGGGCTTCGAGATCGTCTACGCCGCCCGGCTGAGCCGGGAAGGCGAGTCGCGCGTCAAGCTGTGGACCGCCTCGCTGTTCTACGCCCTGATCCGCAGGCTGACCGCGGTGGACATCCCGGCCAATGTCGGCGATTTCCGTCTGGTCGATCGCAAGGCGGTCGACGCCTTCCGCAGCATGCCGGAACGCGACCGCTTCGTGCGCGGCATGTTCAGCTGGATGGGCTTCTCGCAGACCTGCGTCGAGTTCCACCGCGCCTCGCGCAAGGCCGGGTACTCGCACTACGGCTTCTCGAAGATGATCAAGCTGGCCGGCGACGGCATCGTCGGCTTTTCCGACGTGCCGCTTCGGCTCGCGCTTTGGCTCGGCGCCTTCGTGTCGCTGGCAGCGCTGGGCTACGGCGCCTGGGCCACGGTCATGGAGCTGCTCGGGGCGCATTTCGTTTCGGGCTGGGCCTCGACGATCGTGCTGGTCTCGCTGCTTGCCGGTCTCAACCTCCTGATGACGGGGCTCGTCGGGATCTACGTCGGCCGCATCCACACCGAGGTCAAAGGTCGGCCACTCTTCGTGATCGGCCGCAAGGTCGGCTTCGCCGCCGAGACCGAGGTCCTCCCCGAGGTGCGGCGACTCCAGGACCGATTGAAGACGGAACTCGCGGCATGACCCTGGCCACCGACGCGGCGATCGACCTCGACGCCGTTCCGGCCAGAAAGGTCCGGCTCCCCAGCTCCCTCGACCATGTGGCGC
Organism: Vulcanimicrobiota bacterium; assembly: GCA_964657815.1. Taxonomy (GTDB): domain Bacteria; phylum Pseudomonadota; class Alphaproteobacteria; order Rhizobiales; family Beijerinckiaceae; genus RH-AL1. The sequence goes on from CAZZWW010000216.1 coordinate 3,258, forward strand.
TGGGCCTCGCCCTCTTCATCATCGTCGCCTTGCGAGGCTCGGACCTGCTCCGCGACCCGGACTCGCAGTGGCACGTCGCCATCGGTCGCTGGATCGTGGCCCACGGCGCCGTGCCGACGGTCGACCTGTTCTCCTATACCTACGCGGGCAAGCCTTGGATCGCCAAGGAATGGGTCTCGCAGCTGATCCTCTACTTCACCTACGAGGGTGCGGGCTGGCGCGGCGAGGTGGCGCTCACGGCGCTGGTCGCAGCCGGCTCGTTCGTCGGCCTCTTCGCTTGGTTCAGCCGTCGCATGCGCGTCCTCGCGGCGCTCGCGCTGACCCTCGCCGCGTTCGGCTTGAGCGAGCTGCACATGCTCGCCCGTCCGCACGTGCTGGTGATCCCGGTCGTCGCCGGCTGGATGATCGCGCTCGTGAGCGCCCTGGAGCGCAAGGGCGCGCCGCCACTCCTTGCCGCTCTGCTGATCGTGGTATGGGCCAACATGCACGGGAGCTTCCCGTTCGGCCTGATCATGGCCGGCGTCCTGGCCGCCGAGGGCGTCGCGTTTGCGCTCGCAGATGCACGCTTCGCGCTCGCGCGCCGCTGGGCGCTCTTCCTCGCGGTCTCGGCGGCGGCGACCATGATCTCGCCGTTCGGCTGGCGCGCCATCCTCGTGCCGATGATGATGTTCGGCAACGCCGACACGCTGCGCTTCGTCAACGAGTGGCGACCGCTCGAATTCGACGCGCTCGGCATGGTGGCCGGCTACATCCTCGCCGCTACCGCCGCGATCCTCCTGCTCGACATGCGCCGCAACGCGTTCCGCCTCGTTGCGGCGGGCCTCGTCGCCTATCTCATGTTCCGTCACGTCCGCTTCGTCAGCCTGTTCGGGCTGATCGCCCCGATTCTCGCCGCGCGCACAGCCGCCTTCTACATGCCACCCGCGACCAGCGGGCGATGGGTGCCCGCCGGCGCCCGCACGGCGATCGCAGCCGGCCTCGGGGCCATGGCCTTGGTGGCGCTCGCCCTGGTGACCGTTCGGCACCCTGCCCCCACGGCCGACGTGACGCCGCAGCAGGCCTACGATGCCGCGATGGCACACGGCGCGCACGGCAACGTCTACAACGACTACGATTTCGGCGGCTTCCTGATCGCAAACGGCGTCGAGACCTTCGTCGACGGGCGCACCGACCAGCTCTTCCTCGGCGACTTCCTTCCCGATTTGAAGAAGGCCATCGACGCCAAGGACGATACCGCGTTCGCCGGAATCGTGGCGCGGAACGGCATCGGCTGGGCGCTGATCCGCCCCCGATCCAAGACCTCGGCGCATTTCGACCGGATGCCCGGCTGGACCCGCCTCTACGAGGACGAGCACAGCGCCGCCTACGCGCGAAACTGAGGGCGCGGGGGTCGGTCCTTGTTGCTGCGGGCGTCGTGCCTTAAAGCCTCGCGCGCGCCGCAGCCCGAGGATTTGCCCGATGTTTCCCAAGCCCCAGCCTCAGCTGAAGCCGAACACCTACGCCTATGAATCCTCGCCGATGGTCAAGGCGACCGGCTTCCGCGAGTACGACGCGCGCTGGCTGTTCGAGAAGGAGATCAACCTCATGGGCGTGCAAGCCCTGGGGCTCGGTCTGGGCACGTTGATCCACGAGATGGGCGTCGAACCCAAGCTGGTGACGGGCCACGATTTCCGCTCGTACTCCGCCTCCATCAAGAACGCCCTCATCATGGGTCTGATGGCCGCCGGAATCCGCGTCCACGACATCGGCCTGGCGCTGTCCCCAATGGCCTATTTCGCGCAGTTCGAGCTGGACTGCGCCGCCGTCGCGATGGTCACCGCCTCGCACAACGACAACGGTTGGACCGGCGTGAAGATGGGCGTTCAGCGCCCCGTGACCTTCGGGCCGGACGAGATGGGCCGGCTGCGCGACATCGTGCTCGAGGGCCGCTACCAGTATCGCGAGGGCGGCACCTACGTCTTCGAGAACGATTTTCCGGCACGCTACCTCAAGGACCTCACCGACCGCCCGAAGCTGAAGCGCAAGATCAAGGTCGTCGCCGCCTGCGGCAACGGCACGGCCGGCGCCTTCGCGCCGCAGATGCTGGAGGCGCTCGGCTGCGATGTGGTGCCGCTCGACTGCGAACTCGATTTCACCTTCCCGCGCTACAATCCCAATCCCGAGGACCTGCACATGCTTCACGCCATGGCGGACGCCGTGCGCGAGCACGGGGCGGATGTCGGGCTCGGGTTCGACGGCGACGGCGACCGCTGTGGTGTGGTCGACAATCTCGGCGAGGAGATCTTCGCCGACAAGATCGGGGTGATGCTCGCCCGCGACCTCTCGGGTTTGCACAACAACGCGACCTTCGTCGTCGACGTGAAGTCGACGGGGCTGTTCAACACCGATCCCGTGCTGCTGAAGAACGGCGTGAAGGCGGACTATTGGAAGACCGGCCATTCCTACATCAAGCGCCGCGT
>CAZZWW010000217.1:0-5682 GCA_964657815.1 Vulcanimicrobiota bacterium
TCGACGACTTCTACCGCGGCGACGTCGCGCGCGAGCTCGCCGCCGACATGGAGCGCATCGGCGCCATGGGCACGCGCGAGGACCTCGCCGGCTACCGCGCCTGCTGGCGCGAGCCGCTCTCGCTGCAGCTCGAGGGCCGCACGCATTACAACGCGCCGCCCCCGACGCAGGGGCTGGCGAGCCTGGTGCTGCTCGGCATCTACGACAGACTCGGCGCGGCCAGGCCGGAGAGCTTCGCCCACATCCACGGGCTGATCGAGGCCACCAAGCGCGCGCTGGCCATCCGCGACGCGGTCTGCACCGACTACGACGCGCTGAAGCACCTGCCCGAGGATTTCCTCACCGCGCGTGCCCTGCAGCGCGAGGCCGACGCGATTAGCCCGACGCGCGCCGCCACGGTGCCGATCCAGCCGGCGCACGGCGACACGGTGTGGATGGGCGCGATCGACGCCTCGGGGCTCGCCGTTTCTTTCATCCAGTCGGTCTTCTGGGAATACGGCTCGGGCTGCGTGCTGCCGAAAACGGGCGTGCTGCTGCAGAACCGCGGGGCGTCGTTCTCGCTCGACCCCGCCGCGGTGAACCCGCTGGCGCCGGGCCGGCGCCCGGTGCACACGCTGAACCCGCCGCTGGCCTTGTTCGATGACGGCCGGATCGTCGCCTACGGCGCGATGGGCGGCGACGGCCAGCCGCAGTTCCAGGCGCAGGTCTTCACCCGCATGCTGATGGGCGAGGGCGTGGCGGCGGCGCTCGACCGTCCGCGCTTCCTCTACGGCAAGACCTGGGGCCTGCACGACCCCGGCCTCAAGCTGGAGCCGCGCTTCGACGACGCCCTCGTGACCGCGCTGCGCCGCGCCGGCCACGAGCCCGAGCTGGCGGCGCTGCCGTACATGGACAGCTTCGGGCACGCCGGCGCGCTGGTGCGGCGGCCGGACGGGCGCATCGAGGCCGGGCATGATCCACGCAGCGACGGGGGTGCGGCCGGAGTGTAGCGACAATCTCGAGAACCCACGCGAGCTCGCACAGACAAGAAAGCCCGATGGCGACCACATCGGCGCTCTCGAAAACCTTCCTTGCCGCGGCGTTCTGGATCGCGTCGTCGGCGGTCACCAACCGCAACAGCACCCCTGCCATTGAGCCCCCCGCCTCACCCGGCTACAAGGCGCGCGTCGCCACCGGACGCAGGCCATGACACGGGACATCCCCACCGACCCGCACCAGCAGGCGGCGATCCTCATGCAGGCGCTGCCGCACATGCTGCGCTACGACGACACCACGGTCGTCGTGAAGTACGGCGGCCACGCCATGGGCGACGAGGCCAAGGCCCGCGAGTTCGCGCAGGACATGGTGCTGCTCGAGCAGAGCGGCATCAACCCCGTCGTGGTGCACGGGGGCGGCCCGCAGATCGGCGCGATGCTGGCCAAGCTCGGGATCAAGTCCAGCTTCGCCAACGGTCTGCGCATCACAGACAAGGCCACGGTCGAGATCGTCGAGATGGTGCTGGCGGGCGCCATCAACAAAGGCATCGTCGGCATGATCAACGCCGTCGGCGGCCACGCCATCGGCCTCTGCGGCAAGGACGGCAACATGGTGATCGCCCGCAAGGCGGCCGGCGCCACGCCGGTCCATGCCGGCGAGGAGCCGATCGACCTCGGCTTCGTCGGCGAGCCGGCGGTGGTGAACACCATGGTGCTCGACCAGGTGCTGGGCCGCGAGCTGATCCCGGTGCTGGCGCCGATCTCGATGGGCGAGGACGGCGAGACCTACAACGTGAACGCCGACACGTTCGCCGGCGCCATCGCGGGCGCCTTGCGGGCCAAGCGGCTGCTGTTCCTCACCGACGTGCCCGGCGTGCTCGACGCCGACAAGAAGCTCATCGAGCAGCTCTCCGCCGACGAGATCCGCCAGCTGATCGCCGACGGCGTCATCACCGGCGGCATGATCCCCAAGGTGCAGACCTGCCTCTACGCCATCGAGCAGGGCGTCGAGGGCGTCGTCATCCTCGACGGCAAGCAGCCCCACGCCGTGCTTGTCGAGCTCCTGACCGACGGCGGCGCCGGCACGCTGATCACGCGGTGAGGCGCCGCTCTCTCGTGACCGTAACGAACGGGCCAGTTTGCGTCTCCATGCTCCGTGCTCTACGGATCGAAGGTGTTGTCTTCATTCTCCGACTGCGAGATCGATGAATGCGGGATCGCTTTTCGCCCTCAGATAAACTTCATGCGATCGTCTCAGGATTTACTGCACCGGCTTACGCCTTAGTCGATGGCGGACATTATGCCGATTTGCCGACGCTACTCGGCCGAGAGCGTCTGCTCGGTCGCTCGCTGTTCCTTTCCACGGCCGACGTCGAGGTCCAGAGAGCCGGACCCTGGCTTGTGACGCTCGACCGATTACCAGACGCGATCGACAAGGTTCTTTCGATCGTCGAGGGTAAACCGGCAGCCGTCTTTTGGTGTTCCGACGCTGGTGAGGTCTCGCTTTGGAGACACCTGCGCGGTCTCAATATGGCAAAGATACCGGCTTGGGCGGCGGATGGGCTCGAAGCACCTGCTCGGATCGATGCCACAGACGTTTTCGAGACGGTCGCGTTCCGGCATTGGGACCCGCGCGTCCTAGGCGCGCTCATGCCCACGCTTGATGCCGCCCAATTCGCCCGTGTGCTCGGCTCGTCGAGAGAAGTCGCTTTTCTCTCCGATGACCATGGTGGCGCACGTCGCATCATATGCGACCGATCCTGGCCAGCAGCGTCGCCAGGTCTCCTGACGTTATCCTCTTCGCAAATAGTCGCTTTGACGGATCGACGTCTTTCGGCATCGCACAGGCGTATAATGGCATATTTGCGTGATGTCGCACCTCAGCAGACGGTCGAAGTTTCGGACGAAGATCTGCTGTATCAAGTGCGGTACTGCGAGAGCGTCGGACGCGACCTTGGAATAACGTCGGAGCGCGGTCATGCTCAATGGGCGTTTTTGATGGTCCTTTCCGAAGGAAGGATTGCAAGCGATAGGCAGGTCGTAGAGTTTATCAGTGACAGTCGTCGATCGCCGAACGTGCAAATCGAAGAAGCGCTCAAAGGGGCTATCGAAGCTGCGCGAATTCGCGATCAGGTCGAATAATGCAAGGCTCTCTCGCGCCGCCTGCGGGTTGGCTCGGTGCTGGAGCCCTTACCGGCGCGGCGCTCGGAGACAGTGCTGTCGCCGCCGGCACTTTCCTCCTCACGAATCCTGTAGGCTGGGCAATCCTCGGAACGGCTGCGGTCGGCGTCGCGGCCTATGGTATATACTCCTATGCGCACAGCCAATCACAAGCCAAATTCATCGCGCAGACCATAACACAAGCTTGTTCGACTTGTCATAACTGCAACGATCTGGCTAACAAGATCAAAGACGTGCGAGACGAGTTGAAGCAACGTTACGACGAGATGCGGGAGGACGCGAACGGGCTCTATGAAGCAAGGCCGAACCCAATTCCAGGCAAGGAGTATCTCGGCACTTGGCCGGGACACCAACAGCAATTCGAACAGAAACAGACAAATCTGCGCAAGATGCTCAATGCGTCTGACGTGGCAGGTTGCGCGTCACCGCCAGGCGACAATTGGTCTTGGGCATCCAAGGATGCCCCGACGCAGCCAGCTCCCAAATCCTAGGAATCCCTAATGAGCGACGTCATGACGGACGGCGAAAGACGCAGCATACAGGACAGCTTGATAGAAAATTGCTCGGGCCTCTGGAAAGATACAGCGTCCGAGATCGACTTCGCGCGTCATCAGGTCTATTTCTGGTTTTTAATCGAAGATACCGAGACACTTGGCGATAGCGTCGATGCTGTCCTCGATATACTCGGCGCGCGGTCGCGAGACTTTCCAGCGATGGAATTCAACGCGGCTTTCATACAGTTGACCAGTCAGAAAAAGACCGATCTCGAGACACTCGATGACGGCGAAATTCGTACAGGGATCGTCGATCGCGTAGTCGGAAGCGCGCCGACGGTAAGAAAACGCCCGGAATATACTGTCTTCGATCGCAGAATTTGATGAAGCAGTTGCAGTCGCCAGCGTCAGGCACGCAACGCGTGTTCTCTCGCCTGCTAAAAAGCATCCCCACCGGTCGTCCTTGGCTCGCCGATGCTTCCGGTTCCTCACCGTGAACAAGCCGAAAAAAAAAGAGGCGGCGGTGCCAGCGCGGTCGCCGAGCGGCCTCGACCTCGCGGCGAAGCCAAATTTCGCCCATGTCGACACCTGGGTGTTCGACCTCGACAACACGCTCTATCCCGCCGGCTCAGACCTCTGGCCGAAGATCGACGCGCGCATCACGCTGTTCATGATGCAGCTCTACGGCATGGACGGGCTCTCCGCCCGGGCGCTGCAGAAGTTCTATTACACCCGCCACGGCACGACGCTGAAGGGGCTGATGGAGGCCGACGCGATCGATCCCGACGCCTTCCTCGCCTTCGTCCACGACGTCGACCGCACCTCGGTCGTCGCGAACCCGACGCTGGCGGCGGCGGTGGCGGCGCTGCCCGGGCGCAAGCTGATCTTCACCTCGGGCTCGCGCTACCACGCCGAGAAGACCACCGAGGCACTGGGGCTCGGCGGCCTGTTCGAGGACGTGTTCGACATCGTCTCCGGCGCGCTTCTGCCCAAGCCCGAGGCCGGCGTCTACCACGCCTTCCTGAAGCGCCACGGCGTCGACCCGCACCGCGCCGCCATGTTCGAGGACATCCCGCGCAACCTGGCCGTCCCCAAAGAGCTCGGCATGGTCACCGTGCTGGTGGTGCCGGCCCCCGACGCCGTCGACACCCGCGAGGCCTTCGAGATCGCCGGCGCCGAAGTGCCGGCGCACGTGGACCACGTGACGTCCGACCTCGCCGCGTTCCTGCTGGCGGTGGCGGCCGAGCGTCGAGAGACGGCGGAACGACCGGGCACACCCTCCCCGTGAAACGGGGGAGGATCCACGCCTATCCGCCCGCCGCTCCCGCCAGCCGTACTGTGAACCGCGTCCCGCCCGTGGCGGTCGCGGCGCAGGTGACGCTGCCACCGTGACGCTCGGCGATCTGGCGCACGAGGGCGAGGCCGAGGCCCCAGCCGCCGGCGCTCTCGCCCGAGCCGCTCGGACGGTAGAACGGCTCGAAGATGCGCTCGCGCTGCTCCGGCGCGAGGCTGCGGCCGGCATCGCTCACGACGAGCGTCGCGCCGAGGCCGTCCCCTGCCACGGCGATCTCGACCGGCGGCCGCCCGTGCTTGGCGGCATTGTCGAGCAGGTTGCGGATCAGCCGGCGCAGCAGCACCGCGTCGCCCTCGATCTCGACCGGCTCGCCCGTCAGGTCGGCGTCGTGTCGCGCCGCCTCCTCGGCGGCGAGGCCGAGCAGGTCGATGGGCTCGCGGCGGTCCTTGCGCGACTCGGGATGATCGAGCCGGCTCGACAGCAGCAGCTCCTCGACGAGTTGATCCATCTCGGCGAGGTTGCGCACGATCTCGGCCCGCGTCGCGTCCTGCGTCTCCCCCAACTCGACGGCCACGCGCAGACGCGCGAGCGGCGAGCGCAGCTCGTGGCTGGCGTTGGCGAGCAGCGCCTTCTGCGAGGCGAGCAGGCTGGCGAGCCGCGTCGCCGCCTGGTTGAAGGTGCGCCCGAGCAGCGCGACCTCGTCGTGACCCGGCTCGTCGAGCTGGGTGGCCGAGAGCAG
>CAZZWW010000218.1:0-5611 GCA_964657815.1 Vulcanimicrobiota bacterium
CCCGCACCGACGCCGCCAACGCGGCCGAAGCGGCAGCCTCGGCGGCTTCCAAGATGGCCTTCGCCGGCTTCGTCGTGCTCCTGCTCGGCCTGGGCTCTGCCGGCTTCGGCGGCTCGCTAGCCGTGCGCCGCCGCCGCCGCGACGACTTGGCGGCCTAGCCGCCCGAACGGCGCTGCCGTTGCCGTGGCCACGCTGACCTACCGGTAGCGGCCGACGCGAAACGGTCTCCCTACGTCATTGCGCGATTGGAGATCCGTGCGCCATCATCATATGGGAGCGTGACCGTCGGCCCGCTTCGATGCGTTACCCAGGAGATCGTGATGGACAAGGACCGCAACGCAGGTTCCGCCGAACAAGCCAAGGGCTCCCTCAAGGAGGCCATCGGCAAGATCACGGGCAACGAGGCCGCGAGGGCCGAAGGTGCCGCGCAGAAGGCCAAGGCGCATGGAGACAAGGCCGGCAAGACCGGAAGCGCCGGTCGCGCGAAGGACGCGTAGCATGCTCCGGCTTGATCTCCTTTACGCTCGATAGCCGCGAAACTCGATCCAATCTGCAGTTTCTGGTACTCGAAACGCACAGATTGGTATCGTTGGATCATTGCAAGCTTGGCCTTCCAAGGTGAAAGCAGGCGAGGCGCCGCCTTCGTTTCGCGGCGCGCTTTGACTGGAAGGATCCTGGATGCGCATCCACCTGGTACCGGCCTTGGTCGTCTGCGTTCTCGTCGTGAGTGGCGCAAACGCCAGGGCAGACGACAACAGGCCTTCGGCCGTCGCTTCGCCCCCCGCGACGATGTCGAACAATCTCGCCGTGAAGTTCATCGACCAGAAGCCGACGGACCGGCTCGGCTCGAAGCTCATCGGCGCAAGCATCGTCAACGGCGCCAACGCGACGATCGGGACGATTTCCGACATCGTCTTCGACGAGCGCAACACCATCCGCGCCTTCGTCGTCAGCGTCGGCGGCTTCCTCGGCATCGGCACGAAGTACGTCGCGGTCGACCCGAGCGTCGTGAAGATCACGCTTGAGGGCACCGACACCAAGGTCTTCATCGACACCGACAAGGACCAGCTCAAGGCCGCGCCGGAGTACCGCTACCTCAGCGAACAGAAGAAGGCGGACGACTCCAAGCACTGAAGGAGCTTGGGCGTCGGACGATCAAGGTCTGCCGTCTTCGGGAGATCGGAGCGGACGATCCAGACGCGGGTCTCCGCTAAGGTTGTGCATCGCCGGAGCGAATGCCTCGATGTCTCCGACCCGGCCTTAGCTCGTCGACGCGAGCGCGGCTCGTCGGGATGCTTCCGGTCTCCGTCGAGGGACGCGCCCGTGTCGGCGGACAGACGTCCGCCGATCCTGCGGACAGGCACCTGGAGCAGAGAACCTTGGATCAGATCGTAGGGCGCAGCCAGCTCCAGCTCATCATCGCCGGACTGACCGATGGGGTCATCCTGGTCGATCCCGACCAATCCCTGGCCTGGGCCAATCAGGCGGCCCTAGCCATGCACGGTGTCGTCTCGATCGACGACCTCGGTGCCGACGTCACCGAGTACCGGCGCAACTTCCAGCTCAACTATCGCAACAACCACGCCGTCGATGCCGGCGAGTACCCGATCGAACGCGTCGTTACGGGCGAGGCCTTCGACGACGTCGTGGTCGAGGTCACGCCGGCCGGCAAGGACAAGCCGGAATGGGTGCACCGCATCCGAAGCCTCGTCATCAACGACGCCAAGGGTCACCCCGACTGCCTCGTGCTCATCATCAAGGACGCCACAGACCGCTACCAGGCGGAGGAGCGCTTCCAGCGCACCTTCGCCGCCAATCCCGCTCCCGCGATCATCTGCCGGCTCGCCGACCTTCGCTACGTCAAGGTCAACCAGGGCTTCCTAGAAATGACCGGCTGGCGCAGGGAGGACCTCCTCGGCCGCTCGAGCTACGAGATCGATCTCCTCGCGAAGGCCGAGAGGAGGCAGCTGGGGGTGGAGCGCCTCGCCGCGGGCGAGACGATCCCGCAGATGGAGGCGACCCTCGACCTCCCCGACGGGGCCACCAGGGAGGTGATCGTCGCCGGCCAGCCCCTCGAAGTCGGCAACGAGGCGTGCATGCTCTTCACGTTCGCCGACCTCGATCGGCAGAAGAAGGCGGAGGCGGCGCTCCGCCGAAACGAGGAGCGCTTCGAGAAGGCGTTCATGTCCGCCCCCGTGCCGATCATGCTGCTGAGGCTCGAGGGTCTCGCGTTCGTCGCCGTCAACGCGGCCTTCGCCAAGGTCTTCAAGGTTTCGGAGGTCGACGTGGTCGGCCGCGGAATGGGCGAGCTCGAGCTCTGGGTGAGTGCCGACGCGCTGGCGCGCTTCCGTCGCGCCGCGGTGGAGACCGGTGCCGTTTCCGCGACCGAGGAGTGCTTGCGCTCGTCGGCAGGAGAGGACCTGGACTGTCTGGTAACCGCCGAAACCGTCACGATTGCCGAAGAGGCGTGCCTGCTCTGCTCGGTCCTTGACATCACCGACCGCAAGCGGACCGAGCGCGACCTCACCGCGGCGATCGACAAGGTGATGGCGGACACCTCCTGGTTCAGCCGCGGCCTGATCGAGAAGCTCGCCGAGATGCGCGGCATGAACCGTCGGCAGGACCCTTCGGCCCGCGACGAGCAGGTGGAATCGTTGTCGAAGAGGGAGCGCCAGGTTCTGCAGTGCATCTGCCGGGGCGACTCCGACGCGACCATGGCTTCCGCGCTGGAGGTTTCACATCATACGATCCGCAACCACATCGCCTCGCTCTACCGGAAGCTCGGAGTGCACAACCGTACCGAGGCGGCGCTATGGGGTCACGCCCGCGGGTTCGCACTTTGATCTCATGCCGGCAGCGCCCGATACCGGTACGAGACGCCTTCGACTGATACCGCCGGATCATTGCCGGGGGTGACGCGTCAAGCTAAACGGATCATCGATGACGGCACCCGCCCCGGTGAACGTGCCGCCGCTGTAGGTCGGTGGACGAGGATAGCTCATGGACACCGACGGTCTTGCAGGCGCGACGATCTCCAGGCGCCTTGGTCGTCGGACCTTCGATCACCCGATGCCGTCGCCTGGACCCGTCACCGCGCTCGTCGATCGTACCAGGTTGAACCGTCCCGCCTCCGAGTGCGGCCTTACCGCGACACGCCTCGCGTACCTCGCCGCCCTCGTCTTCGGTTCGACGGTCTTGGCGCGGGAAGGCCTGGCCCAGACCACGGACCCCTATGCCATCACGGCGCAAGAGAAGGCGGCGTGCGGCGCCGATGCGCGTCGCCTCTGCGAGGCGGCGTATCCCGACGAGCATGCCCTTCTTCTGTGCATGAAGACCAATCGCCAACGTCTCGGTCCGACATGTTTGCCGGTGTTCGAAGCTGGCTTGAGGCGACGGGGTCTCTGATGCCGGTTTCCCAAGCAACGGAACAAGCCATGACAAGAACTACTGGATCGCAGGCCCACGCGGCGCACGAAAATAGACCGGGCAACCTCGCCCGCGTCCTCGCCGCGGAGACGGTGGGCACCTTCCTCCTGGTCCTCGTGGGCACAGCCGTGGCAATTGCGGCGACGCTGGGCAAGAACACGGCCGGGCCGGCGTACGACTCCCTCGCCGTCGCGCTCTCGTTCGGCCTCATCCTCGTCGCGATCGTCGCCTCGCTCGGTCAGATCAGCGGCGCTCACGTCAATCCCGCCGTGACCTTGGGGCTCGCGGTCGTGGGCCGCTTCCCGTGGAGGATCGTGCCGCTCTACTTCGTGGCGCAGCTCGTCGGCGCCGTGGTGGCCTCGCTTGTGGTATGGGCAGCGTTCGGCCATGCCGCCTACGCCACCGCGCATCTTGGCCTCCCCTCGCCGGTCCACGGCACGGACAACATGCAGGTGCTCCTCGTGGAGGCCCTTATCGCCTTCATGCTGGTGCTCACCGTGGTCGCCGTGGCGACCGACCCGCGCGTGCCGGCCGGCACTGCGGCCGTTGCGATCGGCTTCTCACTCGCCGCGGGAGTGCTCCTCGGCGGCCCGGTCAGCGGCGGGGCAGGCAACCCGGCTCGCGCCCTCGGGCCGATGATCGTCACGGGCCTTTACCCCGTCTGGTTCTTCTACACCGCCGGTCCCCTGCTCGGCGGTGCGGCCGCCGGCCTTCTCTATCGCCTGATCCGGTCGGCCAGCCCACCGTCCGCGGCGCTCGCCGATCAAGCCACGGATGGTTCACGCACTCGTCCCAACGAGGCTTATATACCTCCGGCTGCCTGATCGCCGTTGAGTCCCCGAGTTTATGTTTCCCTGCGGCCGCCCCGAGGCGCAGATCATAGCAAGAGGTCGACGACATGATCCGTAAATTACTTGAACTGCTGGTCCTCCCGAGATTGATCGCCTACGTCTCGGGAAAGATCTTCGGCAAGCGCGGCGGGCAGGACGGTGACAGGAGGCGCTGAATCCGTTGTCCTTTTCGCCGCGGGCAAGACGGCGATGGCGGTCGTCGTGGTCGCCGGCGGCTTCCTGACTACCTTCGTCGCCGACCATTTCGTGTGGCCGCAGCTGATCGGCGGCGCGACCAGGCTGCCTTTCCTCTGGGTGTTGCTCGGCATCCTCGGCGGCGTTGAGACGTTCGGCCTCCTGGGGCTGTTCCTCGGCCCGGCGGTCATGCCCGCGATGATCCTGCTATGGCGCGAGGTTTCGGGCGAGCCTGTCGAGGCTTGATCCGTATCGAGGTCGTTGCGTAGGCCCTGCGGGCCTCGCGTGACGCCATCGGTCGGCACGCTGCCGGCGTTCAACAGGAGAGAACCATGGACGAGGAACACGGCAAGAGCCTGCTCGACAAGGCCAAGGGCGCCGTCAAGGAAGCAGCCGGCAAGTTGACGGGCAACGAGAAGCTGGAAGCCGAGGGCAAGGCCGACAAGGCGGCCGGCACGGCCCACGAGAAGGTCGGCGACGTCAAGGACGCCGGCAAGAGCGTGGCCGACGCCATCAAGCGCTGAGGCTGCATGCGGGACGTCGGCGCTCCGCTTCGCTCTTTGAGTTCGGGTGGGGCATGACGTGCGCAGACTGGTTACAGAACCCTCCCGATCCGAGGGCCTTCTCGTCCGACATCCATCCCATAAGGTGCGCATATGAGCGTCCTGCGAATTGGAGGACGTGCTCTCGCCTGAGGCCCCTCGACAAGCTCCTCATCTATGTCGCGAAAACCTCCTCTCGTTGGATCGCCTATCGATGATGAAGACCGTTCTTGTCGTCTTGCTCGTCTGCTCCCCTTGCCCACTCCCGGCAGCCGCGCGCGCGCAAAAGTCCGGGCGGGCGTACGACACCACGCAGGGAGGCGCCCCCTTCTGCATAGACCGGAGCCAACTGAGGTCGTTTATCGCCGCCGCGCGGGCGGGCGACGAGCGGAGGCTGAAGTCGCTGCGCGGCTGCGTCATCCTAGGCGCCCACGTCGCTCTAGACGTTCAAGGTCCAGGGTACGACGCCGGCATCGTTAAAGCGAGGCTGGCCAAAGGGGACCGCGCATCGACCGGCTTCACGCTCGGACGAGCGTTGCGTCCACGATAGACGGCGCCGGTCCGCTAGTGCAGTGACGCGGTCGTAGGATTCACAGGTTTGATGAGGCATGCGAGTCT
>CAZZWW010000219.1:0-5551 GCA_964657815.1 Vulcanimicrobiota bacterium
CCGCCATCATGCGGCCGGACTGGGAATAGGCGACGCGGTCGGAGGTCATGATGGCCCTCGCGCAAATCGACGGGCCCGGGCGCACCGGGCTAAAACATGCCCGAGCCTATTATGCCGATGCGACAAGTCAACGACGCCGCGCGGTGACTACGACGCCGCGACCTCGGCGGGACGGTACGAGGCCAGCGACACCGGCGGCGGCAGGTCGACGCGGGAGATCAGTGGGGGCGGCGCGTCCTCCCCGCGGAGCGAGACCAAGGGATCGAACAGCAGCAGGAAGGCCCCGAAGACCTGCCGCGCCTGCACGAGCGTCAGGCTCGTCGGGTCCTCGAGCCCCTGGCGCGCCAGCATCGCGATGCGTCCGGTCTCGACGAGGAGGGCGCCATCGACGATGGCGTCGGCCATGGTCTGCGCCGGGGAGGGTTCGGGCGTCCTGCTCATGAGGCCATCCTGCCGGACCTCCCGCTGCGTCAGGCAAGCGGCGTCGACGAACGGCGTCACCGAAACCTTGCCGGCGGCTCGCCCCGAGTGCCGTATCCGGGCGGCTATGCCGCCTTGTCCAGCCCGTAGAGCGTATGCAGCGTGCGCACGGCGAGCTCGGTGTAGGCGGCGTCGATCAGCACGGAGAACTTGATCTCGGACGTCGTGATCGCGCGAATGTTGATGCCTTTGTCGCTGAGCGCCTTGAACGCCTTGGCGGCCACGCCGGCGTGGGAGCGCATGCCGACGCCGATGGCCGAGACCTTGACCACGTCGGTCGAGCCCTCGATCGTCTCGAAGCCGATCGCGGCCTTCTTCGAGTCCAGCAGCGCGCAGGCCCGCTCGTACTCGGCGGCGGTGGTGGTGAAGGTCATGTCGGTGTGGCGGGCATCGCCCGAGGCCACCTGGATGATCATGTCGACGTTGATGCCGGCCTCGGCCAGCGGCCCGAAGATGGCGGCGGCGACGCCCGGCGAATCCTTGAGGTGGCGCAAGGTGATCTGCGCCTCGTCGCGCGAGAAGGCGATGCCGGTCACGACCTGCTGTTCCACGATGTCGTCCTCCTCACAGATCAGCGTGCCCGGCGATGGTGCGGCGGGGTCGTCGAAGGACGAGCGCACGAAGGTTTTCACGCGATGCACCATGGCCAGTTCGACGGAGCGCACCTGCAGCACCTTGGCCCCGAGCGAGGCCATCTCCAGCATCTCCTCGAAGGCGACCCGGTCTAGGCGTCTGGCCTTGGGCACGATGCGGGGATCGGTCGTGTAGACGCCGTCGACGTCGGTGTAGATGTCGCAGCGGTCGGCCTTGATGGCGGCGGCGACCGCCACGGCCGAAGTGTCGGAGCCGCCGCGCCCCAGCGTGGCGATGCGGGCGGTGCCCTCGTGCACGCCCTGGAAGCCGGCGACGACCGCCACTTCGCCGCGGGCGAAGCCGGCGGCCAAGTTGGTGTCGTCGATGGCCTCGATGCGGGCGACGCCGTGGGCGTCGGAGGTGCGGATGGGGATCTGCCATCCCTGCCAGGAGCGCGCCGGCACACCGGCCTGCTGCAGGGCGATGGCGAGGAGACCGGCGGTGACCTGCTCGCCTGAAGCCACGACCGCGTCGTACTCGCGGGGATCGTAGAGCGGCGAGGCGTCCCTGACCCAGCCGACCAGCTCGTTGGTCTTGCCCGACATGGCCGAGACCACCACCGCCACCTCGTGGCCCGCGTCGGTCTCGCGCTTGACGTGGCGGGCGACGTTGCGGATGCGGTCGAGGTCGGCGACGGACGTGCCGCCGAACTTCATCACGAGACGGGACATGAAAGGCGGTGGGCTCTCTGAGGCGCGGGAGGCGCGACTACATGAAGAGCCGGCGCGGTCGCGTCAATCGCGCCGCGCCGCCACGGTGTACGGAGCCCTAGAGGCGCCGACCGTATCCGCCGGTTCCGAACCCGACCAGCCGCAGGATGAACAGCAGGATCACGGCGCCGATCACGGCGTTGATGATCAAGCCGACGATCCCGGACGCCAGGTGCACGTGGAAATAGTTCAGCACGTAGTCGCCGATGAAGGCACCGATGATGCCGACGATGAAGTCGCCGATGATGCCGAAGCCGCCGCCCGAGACGATCAGCCCGGCGATCCAACCGGCCACGATGCCGACCACGAGGATGACGATGATGCCTTGACCGGACAGATGCATGGGAGCCTCTCTTTACACTGAACGGCAAAGCTTCAGGCATGGCGCGCGTTCCATCCTGTCGCAGGTTTCGTGGGCGAAGAGACCGCTAGCACGCTTGTTGCGTGGCGTCCGCGGTCCCAGGGATCCCGCTCATGTCCTCCCCTCCCGCTGATTCGTCGCAGCGCTGGTTCCAGCTGCTGCTCGGCCTGATCGTCATGATGGCGATCTCCAGCCCGCAATATGTCTGGACGCTCTTCACGGGGCCGTTCGGCAAGGCCACCGGAACGAACCTCGCGGGTGTGCAGGTCACCTTTTCGATCCTGGTGATCCTGCAGACCTGGGCGGCGCCGGGCCAGGGCTGGCTGATCGATCGTTTCGGCCCGCGCCTGCTGGTGGCGCTCGGCGCCGCGCTGAGCGGCCTCGGCTGGGTGCTGGCGAGCGGCGTGACGTCGCTGACGATGCTGTACCTGACCTACGGCCTGTTCTGCGGCATCGGCACGGGCTTCGTCTACATCGGCACGGTCGGGCTGATGGTGCGCTGGTTTCCCGACCGGCGCGGCTTCGCCGTCGGCGTGGTCGCGGCCGGCTACGGCTTCGGCGCGCTGGCCACGACCTTCCCTATCGACACGATGATCAAGGCCGAAGGTTTCCGCCACACGCTGCTCGTGTTCGGCCTGATCCTCGGAGCGATCGGCGTGATCGCCGGCCTGATGCTGCGCGAGCCGCTCTCGACGGAGGTGCGCTCGAGCCGCGAGCTCCACACCGGCGCCACGCCCGGCGCCATGCTGCGCTCGCCGATCTTCTGGCTGATGTTCGCCATGATGACCATGATGTCGACGGGCGGCCTCATGGTGGTCTCGAACTTCAAGAGCTTCGCCGTCGATTTCGGCCACACCAGTGCGATGGTGTTCGGCGCCGCGGCCGTGCCGCTGGCGCTCTCGATCGACCGTGTCTGCAACGGGCTGACGCGCCCCTTCTTCGGCTGGCTGTCTGACCGCATCGGCCGCGAGGAGACGATGACGCTCGCCTTCACGCTGGAGGCTGCGGCCATCGCGATCCTGATCGGCCTGCGCCACGATCCGGTGGCGTTCGTGCTGGTGTCCGGCCTGGTGTTCTTCGGCTGGGGCGAGATCTTCTCGCTGTTCCCCTCGACGCTGACCGACACGTTCGGCGAGCGCCACGCCACGACGAACTACGGCTTCCTCTACATGGCCCAGGGCATCGGCTCGGTGCTCGGCGGCCCGCTGGCGGCGGCACTGAAGGGCGCGATCGGCAGCTGGGTGCCAGTGTTCGGCATCGTCATCGCCCTCGATCTCGCCACCGCGGCGCTGGCCTATCTCGTGCTGCGGCCGATGCGGCGGCGGGGCGCAGCTATCACGCGCGAGGTGGTGCCCGAGCCGGCGATCGGGCACGCGTGACTCCGAGTCACCGGTCCTTGAGCAAGAACCTGCCCGCCTCGATATCGATGAGCTTGCCGGCAAAGCGCGGGGGCACCTGATCGAAGATGACGAGACGCCGACCATCGATCGTGCGCACGACGTCAGAAGGGAGTTGCTTGCAGTCGAAAGCGCCGCAACCGACATGCGGCCCTATCTTCATCCATTCGGTCGCGCCCGGCTTCTTGTATTCTTCATCCAATACCCTTGAGAAGCTGCCGACGTAGTTCGAGGCTCTCGATGTAGTCGCAGGCGCGTCGCGCGCCCCGCACCACCTCGACGGCAGCATCATGCGCGATCCGGAGATGCATTGGCGGCGTCCGAGCCTGCCTTGGACAGGCCTCGAGCGCGGCTGCGTCCGAGATGGTGGAGCACAGCAAGGGCAATAGGACCAGTAGACGACGCGATGCGTTCATCGCTCACCTCGAAGAGGCTGTCGAGCAATGGACGGCAACCCTCAGGGCCACCTTACCTCGGGCGGCAGCGACGACAAGATCGAGTCGACGTTGCCGCCGGTCTTGAGGCCGAAGATGGTGCCGCGGTCGTAGATCAGGTTGAACTCGACGTAGCGGCCGCGGCGCACCAGCTGCTCCTGCCGGTCGGCCTCCGTCCAGGGCGTGGCGAAGTTGCGGCGCACGAGGTCGGGGTAGATCGACTTGAACGCCGCGCCGACGGCGCGGGTGAAGGCGAAGCAGGGCTCGAAGCCGTGGCCCGCCGCAGCCGGCTCGAGGTTGTCGTAGAAGATGCCGCCGATGCCGCGCGGCTCGTTGCGGTGCTTCAGGAAGAAGTACTCCTCGCACCAATCCTTGTAGCGGGGATAATCGGCGACGCCGCCATGCGCCGCGCAGGCGCCACGCATGGCCTCGTGGAACGCCAGCGTGTCGGAATCCTCCTGGGTGCGGCGGCGGTCGAGCACCGGGGTCAGGTCGGCGCCCCCGCCGAACCACGTCTTGGTGGTGGCGACGAAGCGGGTGTTCATGTGCACCGCCGGCACATTGGGGTTCCAAGGGTGGGCGATGACGGAGATGCCGGAGGCCCAAAAGCGCGGGTCGGCCGCCGCGCCCGGCATCGACTTGGCGAACTCGGGCGCGAAAGTGCCGTAGACCGTCGAGGAATGAACGCCGGCCTTCTCGAAGACGCGGCCCTTGAGCATGCCCATGCGCCCTCCCCCGCCGTCGGCCCCATCGTGGTTGGAGCGCTTCCAAGGCTTGGTCACGGCCACCCCCGGCGCGAGATCATCGCGGGCGAAGGGGCCGGAAGCATCGGCCTCCAGCGCCTCGAACTCGGCCAGGATGCCGAGCTGCAGGTCCTCGAACCAGGCGCGAGCGGCGCGCTTCTCGTCGTGGTGGGGATCGTCGCTCATGGGGGTCCGGGGCTGCGGCGCCCACCCGGGCGCGGAAAGTCTGGGGTTGGAAGCGCGGAGGTTGTAGGGGCTGTAGCGTGTGGCGCAAGCGTCGAGCCCTTCGCTCTTTGTCAACGAGCCGGTGGCAGACTCCCGCTGACGAAACGAAGGCGGCACGGATGAGCGTTCTGGTCACGGGCGGCGCAGGCTACATCGGCGGGCACATGGTGCTGGCCCTGCTCGATGCCGGCGAAGATGTCGTGGTGCTGGACAATCTCTCCACCGGCTTCCGCTGGGCGGTGCCGAATGCCGCGACCTTCGTCGAAGGCGACTTCGGCGACGAAGCCCTGGTGGCAAAGGTCGTCGCCGAGCATGGCATCGACGCCGCAGCGCATTTCGCCGCCAAGATCGTGGTGCCGGAATCCGTGACCGATCCGCTCGGCTACTATCTCAACAACACCGCCAAGGCGCGCGCCCTGATCGAGACGGTGATCAAGTCCGGCGTGAAGCATTTCATCTTCTCCTCGACCGCAGCCGTCTACGGCGAGCCGGGTGTCAGCCCGGTCGTCGAGGACGTCGCCAAGGCGCCGATCAATCCCTACGGCCGCTCCAAGCTGATGGTCGAATG
>CAZZWW010000220.1:0-5547 GCA_964657815.1 Vulcanimicrobiota bacterium
GCGACGCTCGCGTCGGCAAAAGCCTTCCTCTACGCGGCCTCCGTCATGATCCTCGTCAGGCGTCTCGCGAGGGCCACGTGATTATCGGGACGGACTCTCAGGCAGCGATCGCTTCGGATCAAGAGATCTGGCCAGGCCATCGAGAGTGCCCTTGAGGGCGACGCCGGTCCTGAGGAGGCCCTCCAACCTGATCGCCGGCTTGCGAGGTGCAACGGCCGGGCTCGAAGCGGCAGTAGTCGAGGAGTACGTCCGCTCCTTGGACGGGGACGGGCTAATGAGCTATTCGACGTCCCCTGCGCCTACGTGACGTCAGATTCAGCATGACGGCCGCGACCATCGACTTATCAGCCGAGCTTCACAGCCGGCCTGATCGTCGCTCTCCAGACCCGCAAAAGGACGTGTTCATGAATGAGATGACGATCGATAAGACAAACACCACCTCCTACGAGATGAAGGGTAAATGCCCATTCGGCGGTGACCGGATCGGTGGCGTTTTCGGGTCGGTTCCGACGCTCGAGACCTGGTACCCACATCGTCTGCGCGTCGAGCTGCTCCACCAGAACGGGTTGGCGGCGGACCCACTAGGTCCCGACTTCGATTATGCCGCCGAGTTCAACAAGATCGACCTGGAGTCGCTGAAGCAGGACATCAAGCAATTCCTGACCACATCCGTGCCGTGGTGGCCGTCGGACTACCATAACTATGGCCCGCAGATGATCCGCATGGCTTGGCATTCCGCCGGCACCTACCGCATCGCCGACGGCCGCGGCGGCGCCGGGACTGGCATGCAGCGCTTCGCGCCGATCTCCTCCTGGTGGGACAACGGCAATACGGACAAGTCGCGCCGCCTGCTGCAGCCGATCAAGCACAAATACGGCAACGCTCTATCCTGGGCCGACCTGATGGTGCTTACCGGCAACTGCGCTCTTGAGGTCATGGGGCTGCCGACCTACGGCTTCGCCGGCGGCAGGCTCGACGCCTGGGAGGCCGACAACGCGACCTATTGGGGCCCCGAGGTCAAGGACATGACCACGGTCAAGAAATTCGACGACATGGTGGAGCGCGACAAGCGCTGGCAGGGCAGCAACGGCGACGCAGACTACGATCTCGAGAACCCGCTCGCCGCCTCGCACCAAGCGCTGATCTACGTCAACCCCGAGGGCTCGAACGCCGACGGCGATCCGATGGGCTCGGCGCGAGACATTCGCACCACCTTCACCCGCATGGCGATGAACGACGAGGAGACGGTGGCTTTGATCGCAGGCGGCCACGCATTCGGCAAGAGCCACGGCATGGTCGCGCCAGGCAACATCGGTGCGCCCCCGGAGATGGCGCCGATGGAGGCGATGGGGCTCGGCTGGCACAATCCGAAGGGGGCGGGTAACGGCAAGGACACCATGACCAACGGCATCGAGGGCTCCTGGACCTCCGAGCCGACGAAGTGGGACAACGAATACCTCGAGAACCTCTTCAAGTTCGACTGGGAGCAGACCAAGAGCCCTGCCGGTGCCTTGCAGTGGACGCCGAAGGACAAGGGCGCGCACAAAACTCCCGATGCCCATGTCAGCGGCCAGATGCACGACCTGATGATGATGACCTCCGACATCGCCCTCAAGGTCGACCCAGAATACCGCAAGGTCTGTGAGAAGTTCCTCGGCGACTTCGACGCTTTCACCCAGGCGTTCTCCAAGGCCTGGTACAAGCTGACCCACCGCGACATGGGGCCGAAGTTCCGATATCTTGGCCCGGAGGCGGCGATAGAGGACGGCCTGCTCTGGCAGGATCCGCTGCCCGACCGCGACTACGCGCTGATTGGCGAGGCCGAGATCGCCACGCTGAAGCAGGCGATCACGGCCAAGGGGCTGTCGGTATCCGATCTCGCCTTCGCCGCGTTCTCGGCGGCCGCTTCTTTTCGCGACAGCGACAAACGTGGCGGTGCCAATGGCGGTCGTCTTGCGCTGGCTCCGCAGAAGGATTGGGAGGTCAACCGCAGGGCCGCGCCAGTCGTTGAGGCGCTGCGCAACGTGATGACCGACTTCAACGCCGGCGCGAAGCAGGCCAAAGTCTCGTTGGCCGACCTCCTCGTGCTCGGCGGCTGCGTTGCGGTGGAGAAGGCCACGCGCGATGCCGGGGTCGAGGCCGTGGTGCCGTTTACGCCCGGTCGCGTCGACACCCTCCAGGCGTTGACCGACATCGAAATGTTCGAATGGCTGAAGCCGGTCGTCGATGGATTCCGCAACTACGTCAGCGACGACTTCGGGCTGATCGCGCAAGGCGTGTCGCACGAGGAGATGTTCCTCGACCGCGCCAACCTGATGACCCTAACGGCGCCGGAATGGGCGGTTCTGACGGGCGGCGCACGCGTGCTGAACCTCAACTACGACGGCTCGAAGGACGGCGTCTTCACCGACAAGGTGGGCGTGTTGACGAACGACTTCTTCGTCAACCTGCTCGACACCGACCTCGTTTGGGAGAAGGCCGACGTCCAGAGTACGCATTTCGTCCTCAAGGACCGCGCCAGTGGGCAGACGAAGTTCACCGCGACGCGCAACGACCTCGTTTTCGGTTCGAACGCGCAGTTGCGCTCGATCGCCGATTCATACGCCGGCAGTGACGGTCACGCGCGGTTCGTGAAGGACTTTATCAAAGCCTGGGACAAAGTGATGATGCTCGATCGCTTCGACGTGAAGGGCCTCAAACGCTACGGGTCCATGGCGGCCTGAAAGTCGGGCTAGAAAGGGGGCAATCAGGTTTGCCCCCTGTCTATATCGGACCAACCTCTCCCGCGTCCTGCTGTTCAGGTCCGCCTTCATCCTGACCCGTCCCTTCGGCGCCACGCTCGGCGATCTCCTGGACAAGCCGCGATTGCAAGGCGGCCTCGCTTTGGACCGCTTCTCCGCTTCTGCCGTGCTGGCGTTCGCCATGGTAGTCTGCGTCCTGCTTCTCCCCCAGCGCGCGGAGCCGCTTCCCGGCCCCAAGCGCCGGTGACGCCGCGAAGGACGAGACGGCGACGTCGATCCACGAGCATCTCGATCCGCGCGACAGGCCATTACTGGCGGAGTCGACGACCTCCTCAGGCGGCGCCTATGAGGATGCCGGTCGCGAGGACCAGCCCGCCACCGAGCATGACCTTCGCGGCCGCCGAGAACGGCGACGTCTCCATGTAGCGCCACTGTATCCAGGCGATGGCCAGCAGCTCGATCACGACGACGATCGCGGCGACAATCGTGGCGGTGACGAAGTTCGGGATGAGATACGGCAGCGTGTGACCGATCCCGCCTGCGACGGTCATGAGGCCGCAGACGAGACCGCGCAGGTAGGGCGTGCCGCGCCCCGACAGCTTGCCGTCGTCGGCGAGCGCCTCGGCGAACCCCATCGAGATGCCCGCTCCGAGGGACGCGGCGAGGCCGACCTGGAAAGCGTTCCAAGTGTTGTGCGTGCCGAACGCGGCGGCGAAGACCGGCGCCAGCGTCGAGACGGACCCGTCCATCAGGCCGACCAGGCCGGGCTGCACGATCTGGAGGACGAAGCGGCGGCTGGCGTCGTCGTCCTCCTTGGCGCGCGCGCCTTCGGACAGGTGACGCTCTTCGAGTTGGCCGGCCGTCCGACCGTGGCTGTCCTCGGCGGCGGCCAGGTCGCCGAGCAGCTTGCGGATCGACGCGTCGGTCGAGCGGCTCGCGGCCAACCGGTAGAACCGGGCGGCGTCCTGCTCCATCGACTGCGCCTGTTTGCGTACCACCTCGATGCCGAGCGGCAGGACGTGCCACAGCTTCTTGTGCTGCGCGCTGCCCTTCACGTCCTTGCGGCGGACCTGCGGGATGTGGTCGCCGAAGCGCGAGCGGAACAGCTCGATGAGCTGGCGCCGATGGCCGTCTTCCTCGGCTGCCATGTCGGAGAACACGCGTGCGGTGTCCGGGTGCGTGTCCTTTAGCCCGTGGGCGAAGTCGGCGAACGTGCGCCCGTCCTCCTCCTCGTTGCTGATGGCGAGGGCCAGCACCTCCCTCTCGTCGAGCTGATCGAACGTCTTCATGGCGACCCTTCTTTGGAATAGTTCCAATCTAGGTAAGACGCCACTCGGCTAGGTCAAGCTCTTTAGAATATTTCTAATTAGGAACCGCGCTGCTGCTTCGTCGAAGTCACCCGAACCCGATCATGCTTGAATAGGGAGGCTCCCTATGCCACCCTTCCCTTGTGACCCATACCGTTCACGAGAAGAAGAAGCTGCTCGGCCGCGTCCGCCGCATCAAGGGGCTGGTCGAGGCCATCGAGCGCGCGCTCGAAGGCGAGGCCGGATGCGGGAAGGTCCTGCACCGGATCGCCGGCGTGCGCGGCGCGACGGCCGGACTCATGGCCGAGGTCGTCGAGGAGCACGTCCGCTCCCACCTCGTCGACGTCGAGAAGCATCCCGGCGCCCTCAACGAGGACGCGGCCGAAGAGCTGCTCGATGTCGTTCGCGCCTACTTGAAATGAGGACAACGATGACGAACGCTACGATCGCGGCATCGGCCGCGCCTCACAGCCACGTCTTCCTCGGCGAGAAGCACGAGGCGAGCGAACGCAGGACCTGGGCCGTGATCTGGCTCTGCGGCGCGATGATGATCCTCGAGATCGTCGGCGGCCTCTTCTTCGGTTCGATCGCGCTCGTCGCCGACGGCCTGCACATGAGCACGCACGCCGGCGCGCTGCTGCTAGCGGCGCTCGCCTACAACTACGCCCGCAAGCATGCGCGAAACCCGAGGTTCACTTTCGGAACCGGCAAGTTCGGCGACCTCGCCGGCTTCTCCAGCGCCATCATCCTCGCGATGATCGCCGTCCTCATCGGCTACGAGGCCGTGAGCCGCTTGTTCGCGCCGGTGGCGATCGACTTCAAGGAGGCGATCCCCATCGCGGGGCTCGGTCTCGCGGTGAACGTCGCGAGCGCTTGGCTCCTGAGCAGCGGCGACCACGGGCACGGCCATGGGCATGCCCACGGCGATGGGGCACAGGGGGAGGAACAGGGTCACGACGGGCACGGCCACGACGAGCGCCATCTCGTGACAACAACATCAGCCGGTGCCGTCGAGCTCGAGATCTTCGAGGTTGGCGTACCTCCGCGCTTCCGGCTCCGAGCCGTCGAGGGCGCATTCGACCCCAGCCTTCCCGTCGCTATTGAGACGGTAAGACCCGACGGTGTGCGCCAGACCTTCGCGATGATCGCCTCGCACGGTCACCTCGAGTCGGTGGCGGAGATTCCCGAGCCTCACGCCTTCACGGCCAGCGTCCGGATCGGGACCGAAGCTCTTTCGGTCGTCTTCGAGGAGCACGGGCACGATCACGGCGCGTCGTCGCTGCACCGCGACAACAATATGCGCGCCGCCGTGATCCACGTCGTCGCCGACGCCGCGGTGTCCCTGCTCGTCATTGTGGGCCTAGTGCTGGCCTACGCCTTCCGTTGGAACTGGATGGATCCGCTCGCCGGCATCGTCGGCGCCCTGGTGATCGCGAGCTGGTCGTACGGATTGATCCGCGACACGGGCGCCATCCTCCTGGACGTCAACCCCGAGCTTG
>CAZZWW010000221.1:0-5527 GCA_964657815.1 Vulcanimicrobiota bacterium
ACGTCGGCGAGATGCACGACGTGATCTACGTCATCCGCAACTCGCTCAACCACCGCATGCTCGAGCCGGCGCATTTCTACACGTTCGACGGCGGCAGCCGGACCCTGTATTTCCAGCGCTGGCAGACGCCGGACATCGCCCAGAACATCTTCATCAACCAGTACAATCCCGAGAAGAAGGAGGAGCAGATCATCACCGCGGCGCGCGCCGAGTTCCGGCGCAACGAGAACGGCGTGGTCATGATCATGGGCGACGGCTCGATCGAGACCCGACCCGCGGGCGGCGCCGCCATCCGTGCCGCGAACTTCGACGAATACGTGATGCCGCTGTCGATGCAGGGCTCCGCCGGCATGCCCAAGCGCGGCTGGCGCGGCGTCTTCGAGATGCCGGGCTCGTCCTTCTTCGCCGACCGCTCGGTCGAGGCGGTCGAGCCGCACAAGCTCTCGGAATGGACGTCGGAGGCGGCCAAGCGGCTGGGACTGCCGATCCTGGCGCTGACCCACGTGCTCTTCGGCATCGCGCTCGTGCTGACCGTGTCGAGCGCGACCGGTCGCGGCTCGACCGCGACCACGCTCACGGTGCTGGCGGTGCCGGCGATCCACATCGCGATGCTGATCGCGATGGAGACGCTGGTGCGCAAGGACCCGAGCCTCGTCTGGATCGTCGCCGCGGCCATCGTGGCCGAGCTGATGGTGGCGCTGTGGCTGCTGCACCGGCAGAACCGGGTGCGGGCTCCGGCGCCCCTGCCGCAGGGCGGCGACCTCCAGGCGCTGGGTCAGCCGGCCGAGTAGCAAGGTCTCGCTGGGGCGGCTGCAACCGCGATGGCGGGTCGGCGATTGCGCGAACTGGCCCGCCCTGGATCGCCGATGCGCCCGCTCCTCGTCCTGCTCCTCCTCTGCACGATTCAGCCGGTGTCGGCCGACGAGATCCGCCCCGGAGAGGACGCCTGCCAGGCCGACATCCACCGGCTCTGCGACAGGTTCTTTCCCGACGCCAAGCTCGTCGCCACCTGTCTCGTCGACCGGCGCGCCGACCTCAGCCCGGCTTGCGCCGAGCTTCTCGCCAACCCGCCGTCCGCGAACCCCGAGGGCGCTCCGCCTGCCGCGCCGCCGCCCCCCGTCGAGGCGCCGGGCCGTTAGGGCTGTTCCCGCTTCGTCGAGAAGCGCGCATATCGCTACATCCCCGTCGGGTAGTTCGGGCTTTCCCGCGTGATCGCCACGTCGTGGACGTGGCTCTCGCGCAGGCCGGCGCCGGAGATGCGCACGAAGCGGGCGCGCTCCTGCAGCTCGGCCACGGTGGCGGCGCCGACGTAGCCCATGGCGGCGCGCAGGCCGCCGGCGAGCTGGTGCAGGATGGCGCCGGCCGGCCCGCGATAGGGCACCTGGCCCTCGATGCCTTCCGGCACGAGCTTCAGCGTGTCCTTGATGTCCTGCTGGAAGTAGCGGTCGGCCGACCCCCGGCTCATCGCGCTGACGCTGCCCATGCCGCGGTAGGATTTGAAGCTGCGGCCCTGGTACAGATACACCTCGCCGGGGCTCTCGTCCGTGCCGGCGAGCAGCGAGCCGATCATCGCGATCTGGGCGCCGCCGGCGATGGCCTTGGCGAGGTCGCCCGAGAACTTGATGCCGCCGTCGGCGATCACCGGCACGCCGTGGGCGGCCGCCGCCGCGGCGCTGTCCATGATCGCGGTGAGCTGCGGCACGCCCACGCCGGCGACGACGCGCGTGGTGCAGATCGAGCCCGGGCCGATGCCGACCTTGATCGCGTCGGCGCCGGCGTCGATCAGCGCCTTGGTGGCCTCGCCCGTGGCGACGTTGCCGGCGATGATCGCGACCTTGTTGGAGACGCGCTTGATGCGCCCGACCTGGTCGAGCACCGCCTGCGAATGGCCGTGCGCCGTGTCGACCACGATGCAGTCGACGCCGGCGTCCATCAGCATCAGCGCGCGCTCGTAGCCCTTGTCGCCCACCGTGGAAGCCGCGGCGACGCGCAGGCGGCCCTCACCGTCCTTGCAGGCGTCGGGGTAGAGCGTCGCCTTCTCGATGTCCTTCACCGTGAGCAGGCCGACGCAGCGGCCGTCGTCGTCGATCACCACCAGCTTCTCGAGCCGGTGGTGGTGCAGCAGGCGGCGGGCCTCGTCCTGGGGCACGCCCTCCTTCACGGTGATGACGGTCTTGGTCATCAGCTCGGCCACCGGCTGGTCGGGATGGTCGGCGAAGCGCATGTCGCGGTTGGTCAGGATGCCGGCGAGCTTCGCCGGCGTGCCGGGCGCGGCGCCGCGCTCGACCACGGGGAAGCCGGAGATGCCGTGCCGGCTCATCAAAGCGCGGGCGTCGGCCAGCGTGTCGTCGGGGTGGATGGTGATCGGGTTCACCACCATGCCGCTCTCGTAGCGCTTGACCTTGCGCACCTCTTCCGCCTGCACCTCGGGCTCGAGGTTGCGGTGGATGACGCCGATGCCGCCGGCCTGCGCCATGGCGATGGCGAGCCGCGACTCGGTGACGGTGTCCATCGCCGACGAAATGATGGGAAGGTTGAGCGTGATCTCGGACGTGAGCTTCGAGCGCAGGTCGACCTGGTTCGGCATGACGGTGGAATGGCCGGGACGCAGCAGCACGTCGTCGAAGGTCAGGGCCTCCTCGATCGGCGAGCGGGTGATGGTGGCCATGAAACGCCAACTCCTGGGGCAGGCGCCGGCGGGCGCCGGGCCGAGTTGACGGGGGCTGTTAGCATGGGAGGGAGAAGGGGGGAAGCGGGGTTCAGAAGGCCTTCGCAAGCTTCGCCGAGCTCGTCCTCACCGGGAGTCGCGGAAGCTCGCGAGGGAGGAACGAAGGCGAACAGGCTCTCGTCGTAGACTCCATACGTGCCGCGTTCGCCTCCTCGAGCGCGGCGACCACCGCGATCGGGTCGGCCTCGAAGACCTGGACGCCGCGGACATGGATCGGGTTCCGCTGGGCGGGAAACGTCCCGTCGGTCAGCGCCGCGGGATCGAAGCCGAGGATGACGTCGTAGCCCCTCTCGCCTTTGCCGCGGTACTGGCGGAAGTCGGTCTCGCCGTGGCGTTTCTCGAACCGTGCGGGCCCGAGCCTTCGATCGACCTCCGACGGCCGCAGGCCGAATTCGAGAGGGCCGAAACCCTTGAACGGACGAAGCTCCCAATCGATCATGATCCACCTCCCGGAAGCAATCCGTTTGCCTTAAGACAACCTTTGTACGCTCGGGCCTCCTTGATGGATGCGCCGAGGACGGGAAAAGGGTGTTCAGAAGGCCTTCGGCAGCTTCGCCAGGCTTGCCCTCATCGGGCGTCTCGAAAGCTCGCGGGCAGGAACTCGCCCAGAAGATGATCGAACGCGCCTTTCTCAAAAAGGCCAAGGCCGCGCGGGTCGCCCGAACCGGCCGGCCCGCTCCAGAAGCGGTCGTCGTAGGCGTCGTAAAATCCGGTGGTGTTCACGCCGATCGTCTCGAAGAGCACCATGCCCAGGCCGGCTTTCGCCCCTCCGGCGGCCGTTTCCAGCCGCACGAGCAGCTCCTTCGGGTCGAGCGCGTAGACGTCGGCGCCCTCGAAGGTGACGCCGGCCACACGATGACTCGTGTCGAGCGCGTGGAGCTTGCCCGCCACGTAGTTGCACACCGGCAGGTCCATGGTCCTGAACTCGTTCTTCGACCCGTCGAAGACGTCGTCGAGCGCGCTCACCGCGTGGCCGCGCATGATTCCGGCGACGTCGGCCACGCTCATGCCGAAGCGCAGCGGCCCCAGTCCGACGAGCGGATGGATCGTCCATTCGAACTCGGCCATGCTGGCCCCATCTCGCGCGTGTCGGGAGCCCGCTCGTGCTGGGAAAGGTCGACCAGCCAGGGGCTCGCCTTTTCGATCCCGGTGTCGGCCTGCCCCAGGTAGAGCGAACGGCCGAAGAGGCGCTCGCGTGCCAGAACCGCCGGAAGGTCCTCGAAACGGGCCCCGTCGAGGACC
This sequence comes from Vulcanimicrobiota bacterium, assembly GCA_964657815.1. Lineage (GTDB taxonomy): Bacteria > Pseudomonadota > Alphaproteobacteria > Rhizobiales > Beijerinckiaceae > RH-AL1. Next base: position 3,971 of record CAZZWW010000221.1, read on the forward strand.
GCGAAGGCACGTCCGAGCGCTGCGGCCTCGGATCTCTCAGAACGCGCGCGCGGCTCGTCATCGAGGCTCATGTCTGCAGCCCACCGTGGGTTCTTGCCCTCTGTCACCATCATGTGTCGCGGATACGACACCGTACCGGTGGAGGCGGTCGAAAGATTCGAGTCGTGGCCTCTACCTTTAATTCCGCCGCGATCTCGACCATGTGTCGGTGTAACGCGCGCAAAACGGGCGGCGCGGATGCCGCGCGCCCGACGACAGACGGCCGGAAGGGTCAACGACAGGATGCTGGGTACTCTCGCCAAAAAGGTCTTCGGGTCGTCCAACGACCGTCGGCTCAAGACCTACCGGCCCAAGGTCGCCGCGATCAACGCGCTCGAGCCGGAGATGCTCAAGCTCAGCGACGAGCAGCTGGTGCATCGCACGCAGGAGTTCCGCGAGCAGCTCGCCGCCGGCAAGACGCTGGACGACATCCTCGTGCCGGCCTTCGCCACCGTGCGCGAGGCGGCCAAGCGCGTGCTCGGCCAGCGCCATTTCGACGTCCAGCTCATCGGCGGCATGGTGCTGCACGAGCGCGGCATCGCGGAAATGCGCACCGGCGAGGGCAAGACGCTGGTCGCGACGCTCGCGGTCTACCTCAACGCGCTGGAGGGCAAGGGCGTCCATGTCGTCACCGTGAACGACTATCTCGCCCGACGCGACGCCGAGTGGATGGGCCGGGTCTACCGCTTCCTCGGCATGACCACGGGCATCATCGTCCACGGGATCGACGACGAGCAGCGCGCCGAGAGCTACCGCGCCGACATCACCTACGGCACCAACAACGAGTACGGCTTCGACTACCTGCGCGACAACATGAAGTACGAGCTGCACCACATGGTCCAGCGCGGGCACAATTTCGCGGTGGTCGACGAGGTGGACTCGATCCTCATCGACGAGGCGCGCACGCCGCTCATCATCTCCGGCCCGTCCGACGACAAGTCGGAACTCTACAATTCCGTCGACAAGGTCATCCCGCGCCTCGTGCCCGAGGATTACGAGGTCGACGAGAAGCAGCGCACCGCCAACCTGACCGAGGCCGGCAACGAGCACGTCGAGCAGCTGCTGGCCGAGATGGGCATCCTCGAAGGCTCGCTCTACGAGGCCGAGAACATCACGCTCGTGCACCACGTCAACCAGGCGCTGCACGCCCACAAGCTCTACCAGCTCGACAAGGAATACATCGTCCGCAACGACGAGATCGTCATCATCGACGTCTTCACCGGCCGCATGATGCCGGGCCGGCGCTTCTCGGAAGGGCTGCACCAGGCGCTCGAGGCCAAGGAGGGCGTCTCGGTCCAGCCCGAGAACGTGACGCTCGCCTCCATCACCTTCCAGAACTTCTTCCGCCTCTACAAGAAGCTCGCCGGCATGACCGGCACGGCCCTGACCGAGGCCGACGAGTTCGCCGAGATCTACAAGCTCGACGTGGTGGAAATTCCCACCAACCGCGAGGTCAAGCGCCACGACGAGCACGACGAGGTCTACCGCTCCTACGAGGAGAAGCTGAAGGCCATCGTC
>CAZZWW010000222.1:0-5516 GCA_964657815.1 Vulcanimicrobiota bacterium
CGCCGCGGTGCTGCTCGGGCACGATTACTCCATCGTCGGCACCGTGCTCCCGGGGCAGCGACTCGGGCGCACGCTGGGCTTCCCGACCGCCAACTTGCAGGCCGATCCGAGCTGCCGTCTGCGCCACGGGATCTACGCCGTGCGCGCGACGGTCGACGGCCTCGTCCACGATGCCGTCGCCAGCTGGGGACGCCGTCCCACGGTCGACAACGGGGCGCCGCTGCTCGAGGCGCACCTCTTCGACTTCGCCGGCGACCTCTACGGCCGCGAGATGGAGGTCGCCTTCGTCGCGTGGCTGCGCGGCGAGGAGAGGTTCGCGAGCCTCGATCTGCTGACGGCGCAGATGCACGACGATGCCGCGCGGGCGCGGGCGGTGCTCGCCGGGGAGCCGGCCCTGGCGGCGGTGCGGCCGTGATGGAGCGCAGAAGGCGATGACGGACGACGAACCCCGCGCCGCGGCCCCCGCCCACGCGATCGGGCAGCCGCTCGACACGCTGTCGCTGCACGAGTTCGAGGAGCGCATCGCGCTGCTGCGCGCCGAGATCGCGCGGCTCGAGGCGGCCCGCGACCGCAAGCGTGTCGCCCTCGACGCCGCCGGCTCGATCTTCGGGCCGCGCTGACCGTGCCGCGCTGGCACGCCTGTCGCGTTTAGGGGCACGGATCGGTTAACGCCGCCGCACGTTCCACCACGAATCGCGCGCCCGATTCGACGCGCGCCCTCGGAGACGCCTCCGTGTTAACCTTTACAAAAGGTAAATACCCATAGCCCGGCGCTTGGCGCTAGGATTGCCCTGCATGGTTCGAGAAAGCGTTGCGTACAGGATCGCCATGGCCAGCATAGTCGCCGTCCCCACCCCCGTGTCCTTCGGTGAGAAGCTCGCTGCCTCGGGCACGTTCGACGCGTTGTTCCGCGATGGCATGGCGCTCGTCGAGGACACCGCGGCCTATCTCGACGGAGAGGGCCGCGAGCAGTCGCGGCACCTCGGCCGCATCGCGGCGCTCGCCTACGCCTCCGAGAGCATGCGGCTCACCACCCGCCTGATGCAGATCGCCTCCTGGCTGCTGCTGCAACGCGCGGTCAACGAGGGCGAGATGAGCGCCGACGAGGCCTCCGCCGACAAGCGGCGCACTCGGGCCGCCTGGCAAGCCGTGCCCGCCCCGGCGCAGGAGGCGGCACAGCTACCGCCTTCGCTGCTGACCCTGATCGACGCTTCGCTCGACCTGCAGGCGCGGATCCAGCGGCTCGACACGATGCTGTGCGAGCCCCCGGTGCCGAGCGTCGCGCCCAGCGCGCTCGACGCGCAGCGCGCGCTCCTTCAACGCGCCTTCCCGGGCCTGTAGGGGCGGCGGCGACGCCCTTGCCTCCCGGCAAGGCCGGTCCTAGGGTTCCGGCGCTTTGTCCCCCACTGGCGCCCCGATGGTCTCCCTCACCTCCGATCAGCTACTCGATCGTCGGCGCATGCAGCGTCGCATATCGCTCTGGCGCTGGCTCGCCTTCGCGGCGCTGGCGATCGCGATCGTCGTCGCCGGCTGGCGGCTGACCGGCCGCGGCGGCCCGGGCGCGCTGGTGCCTCACATCGCCAGGCTGCAGATCGGCGGCCTCATCACCGGCGACAAGGAGACGATCAAGCTCATCGAGGACATCGCCAAGTCGAATGCCTCGGCCGTGCTGGTGGAGATCGACAGCCCCGGCGGGACGACCTCCGGGTCCGAGCGGCTCTACGAGGCGCTGCGGCGTCTTTCGGCGAAGAAGCCCACCGTCGCCGTGGTGGGATCGCTCGCCGCTTCGGGCGCCTACATCGCGGCGATCGGCACCGACCACATCGTGTCCGAGGGCAACTCGCTCGTCGGCTCGATCGGGGTGCTGTTCCAGTTCCCCAACGTCGCCGGCGCACTCGACAAGATCGGCGTCAAGGTCGAGACGATCAAGTCGTCGCCGCTCAAGGCCTCGCCCAACGGCTTCGAGGCGACGACGCCCGAGGCCAAGGCCGCGATCGACGCGCTGGTGGTCGACAGCTACGCCTGGTTCAAAGGCCTCGTGAAGGACCGCCGTCATCTCGACGACGCCGCGCTGGCGGCTGTGGACGACGGGCGCGTGTTCACCGGTCGCCAGGGGCTAGACCTGCGCCTCGTCGATGCGCTGGGCGAGGAGCGGGACGCGATCTCCTATCTCGAGACGTCGCGCGGCGTCGGCAAGTCGCTGCCCGTCGTCGATTGGAAAACGCCCTCCGGCCTGACCGGCCTTCGGCTGTTCAGCTCGGCCGGCGCCTTGGCCCGCCTTCTCGGCTCGGACGCGCTGGGCAACACGCTCGACGCCCTCGCCCGCCTGCCGGAAATGCCGGAAGAAGGCCTCATGTCGCGGTGGCCGCTGCGCTGACGGAACCGCGTGCCGCCTATGTCGTTCTATTTGCTGACATTTCCAAACAAACTTTGGTGCACGGCCCCATGATCAAGTCCGAGCTCGTCCAGCGTATTGCCGATCGCAATCCCCACCTGTATCTCCGCGACATCGAGAAGATCGTCAACGCCATCCTGGACGAGATCACCCAGGCTCTGGCGCGCGGCGACCGGGTGGAACTGCGCGGGTTCGGTGCGTTCTCCGTCAAGCGGCGCGACGCCCGCATCGGGCGCAACCCGCGCACCGGCGTGCACGTCGAGGTCGAGGAGAAGGCCGTGCCCTTCTTCAAGACCGGTAAGGAAATGCGCGAGCGCCTGAACGAGGGCTATCTCGGTTAGCGCGACGGTGACGAGGAGATGGTGTTGGCGAAGATCCTGAAGCTCCTGATCATCCTTCCGATCGCCGCGGTGATCGTCGCGTTCGCGATCGCGAACCGGCAGAGCGTGACGATCTCGTTCGATCCCTTCTCCAGCCCGGACGCGTCGTCCGCCGTGATCACGGCACCGCTGTTCATCCTGCTGTTCCTCGTGCTCGTTGTCGGCGTCTTCCTCGGCGGTATCGCCCATTGGCTGTCGCAGGGCGCCAATCGTCAGCGCGCGCGGACCGCCCGCGACGAGGCCGAGCGTTGGCGCGACGAGGCACGCCGCCTGCGCGAGCAGCCGCCTGTCATCGTCCCCGCGGCGTCGCGCCAGCTCATGCGGACCGGCATCTAGCGGAGCGCCGGGCATCCCCTTGTCCCCCACCATCAAGATCTGCGGGATCAACGACGCGCAGGGTCTCGACGCGGCGCTGGACGCGGGTGCCGACATGGTCGGGTTGGTGTTCTTCGAGCGGAGCCCGCGCCACCTTTCGCTCGCACAGGCCGAAGCCCTTGCCTCGCGCATGGGAGCACGCACCCGCCGCGTGGCCCTCACGGTCGATGCCGACGATGCGACGCTGGACGGGATCGTCGCCGCGGCTCGGCCCGACATCCTCCAATTGCACGGCACCGAGACGCCCGAGCGCGTGGCAGGTGTCCGGCGCCGCTTCGGGCTTCCGGTGATGCGCGCCTTGTCGATCGGGTCCGCGGCCGACCTCTCGCGCGTCCCGGCCTTCGACGCCGTGGCCGATCTGCTCCTGTTCGATGCGCCGGCGCCGATCGCGGCGGCACGTCCGGGGGGCAATGGTGCGAGCTTCGACTGGTCGCTGCTTCGCGGTCTCGCCACGCGCGCGCCGTGGCTGCTGGCCGGCGGCCTTCATTCGGGAAACGTCGCCGCTGCGCTCGCGGCCACCGGGGCGGACGGCGTCGATGTCTCCTCCGGGGTGGAGCGCGCGCCCGGGCTCAAGGACGGCGGGTTGATCGCAGCCTTCGTGGCGGCGGCACGCGCGACGGCCGTGGGCCCCGTTCCCACGCCTCCAATGGCGCAAGCATCGCCATGAGGTGAGATGCATTCCATGCGGTCGACCACGCATGTGACATCCACGAACGCATCGAGCGGCGAGCTTCGACCGCCGCAGCGTCAGGCGGCGACGCGGCGCTCGGTGCCCGCCATGGTGGGCAGCTGCCCGACGGCGGCGCGCAGGATCGCGGCGGCTTCGTACCGACGACGGGGAGACGTACGGAAGCGGTCGGCAACGATGTGCGCCAATTCGAAGATGACGGCACGGTCGATCGTCGCGGTGAAGGCCGGAACAATGCCGAGTTCATCGTAGCGCTCGGAAAGTCGCTGCCTCGACGTGCGCCACGACGGATCCCGCCCGTCGACCATGTCGCGCAAGGCGGCGGCGTGCTGGCGCGCCAGCGACCGCCGCGTGGCGACCGTCAGCGGCTGCGGCTTGAGGTGCTCGCCGATCATCTCGATCACCAGAGGCTCCGGCCAAAGCAGCTCGGGCATCGAAGGTTGGCTCTCAAAATCCGCCATGGGCGACTCGCAGTCTTGTCGTCACTCCAGGCTGCCGCCGTATGGTTAACGCGATGTGAAGATCACAGCACAGCGTTAACCTGCGCGATCTTCATGGCTTCGACCGCCCGAAGCTCACCTTGATGCCGCGGTGGACGAGATGCGCCAATTCGGCGGCGTCCCAGTTCGTCATGCGCACGCAGCCGTGCGACGCCGTCTTGTCGATGGTGGAAGGATCGGGCGTGCCGTGCAGCCCGTACGTCGGCTTGGTCAGGGCGATGAACACGCTGCCGACGGGATTGTTCGGGCCGGGCGGCAGGCGCAGCTTGTCGTGGTTGTCGCCCTGCACGAAGTTCTTTGGATCGTAGTAGTAGATGGGGTTCCAGGCGACGCCCTTGACCTTGTAGGTGCCCGAGGGCGAGGGCAGCTCGCGGCTGCCGATCGTCGCCGGCACGGCGATGATCACGCGGCCCTTGCCGTCGTATCCGAAGACCTGGCTCTTGCCCTTGTCGACGAAGATGCGCTCGACCTTGCCGCGCACCGGTGGCCCAGCGGTGTCGGCGACGAGGATGTGGCCGCCGCTCTTGCCGAGATCGATGCCGGGGTTGAGGGAAGCCAGCAGGTCCTCCCCCATGTGGAACCTGGCACCGATCTTCTGCGCGACGCTGCGATAGCCGATGGTCGGCAGCGCGGCGAGCTTGGCATAGTCCTTCGGAAGGTCGGGGTAGAACGGGCCGGCGACGTCGGCGTCGGTCAGCGTGTAGTCGACGAGCACCGGCGCCCCGGCGCGCTTGACCAGCGAGTCCCAGACGTCCTTGTCGAGGGTCTTGGTGACCTTGAGGTCGTTCTCCTGCTCGTAGGATGCGAGCGCATGCTCGAAGTTCGTGCCGGGCTTGCCGTCGATCACGCCCGGCGAGGCGTGCACGCGATCGAGCATCACCTCGGCCCGCAGAACCGCCGGATCGACGCCGTCCTTGACGCCTTTCGTGTCGAGCGTGGCGGCGTTGGTCCTCGCTTTGACTGGATCGTTGGGCGCCGCCGGGGCGACGAGCGGCGCGGGCGTCGAAGGTGGCGCCGGCGGCCGGTCGGCTGCGGCGAGCGCCATCGTGGCGATGCCGCAGCCCAGCAACGCCAGCCCGATCGTCTTCATGGAAGTGGTCCTTCTCCGCGGCTTTGCCGCTGCCATCGTCACGCGTCGTCGCGCTCGAGTTCCGCCCGCGCCGTCTCGAGTTCGCGTC
>CAZZWW010000223.1:0-5492 GCA_964657815.1 Vulcanimicrobiota bacterium
GGGAGAAGGAAGAGCCCAAAATGAAGAATCTTCTTCTACAATCGGACAAGGTTTCCCTCTGTGATCTTGCACGCGCGTCGCGACAGCCGCCTCGCCGCCTGTTGACGGCGAGCCGGTTTCGGCCGTCAATGCGCGGGTCGAAACGGGAGACGATCGGCGGCGGAACGCGTCGGGATCGCCTCTCCGCGACAAGGAATCGACACCGGTCGGTCGCCGCGAAGCGGTCGACCTCCCGGTTCGACGAGACGGTCGGCATGTCCTTCGCCTGCGACCGCGGCGGCAGACTACCGACGAGAGGGCGTCAGACGCCGGGTCCGCTTCGCGGCCCCGCCTCGACGATGCCGATCACGTCCGCTCCCCGCTGATCGCGCAGGTAGCGGGCATGCGTGATGGCGGCTTCCAAGCTCGGCTTGGGATCGCTCGTGAGGTCGCGACCGAACGGGTTGCGGTGGCGCACGGCCCAGGGTCCTGTCCAACCTTCGCTGTCGCCGAGGACTTTGAAATCGGATTCCGCCGCGGGTTCGCCCGGGCCGCTGTTTGACATCGTGAAACGAGCATCCGGCTGCGGCCTGAAGCGCTGCGGCCGCATGAGTCCGGGTATGGCGCCGAGGCCGAGGCACACCGCGACGATCGCGGGAAAGACCAGCGGCAGCAGGCCGACGAAGCCGGCCTCGCTGGTGGCGAGCAGCCGGAAGTGGATCGCGACGAAGACCGTGGCGCCCACCAAGCCGATCGCACCGGCCCAGGTCGCCGCCATGACCCAGGCCGGCTCGCCGCCCTGCCGGCGCAGGTAGACGAGGATGGCGATCGCGGCGAAGGCCTGCAGGAAGATGATGCCGAACGAGCCGAAGCCGATCAGCACGGGCACGTCGGCCTTGAACGGATCGAGCCCGCTCAGCGCGAAGGGCGCGACGGCGAGCACCGTCAGGACCGAGACGGCGAGGCTGGCCCGCGACGGCGCGCCCGACCGGGGATGGGCGTCGCCGAACCAAGGCGGCAGCAGCCACTCGCGGCCGAGCGCGAAGATGTAGCGCGACGCCGCGTTGTGGATGGCGAGGTAGGAGGCCAGCAGGGAGAGGCAGACCAGCACGCCCATGACGTCCGTGAGCACCTCGCCGCCGTAGCGGGTGAACACGTTGAACATCAGCTCGCCGCTCTCCTTGGTGGCGCGGGCGGCGATGTCGTCCGGCTCGACGGCGCCGATCGTGACCCAGGCGGTGAAGAGGTAGAACAGCGCGATGGAGATCACGGCGGTGTAGGTCGCGATCGGGATCGAACGGCGCGGGTCGGCCGCCTCCTCGCCGTAGAGCGCCGCGGATTCGAAGCCGAGGAAACAGGTGAAGGCGACCATGAGGCTGACCCCGAGCCCCGGCGTGAACACGAGCTGCGGCGCCAGCGCGTGCGCCGGTAGGGCCGTGGCGACGCCTTTGGCGGCGATGACGCTGCCGTCGAAGACGGCGAGGATGACCACCTCGCCGATCATCAGGGCGCCAAGGATCAGCGAGGAGAAGTCGATGGAGCGGTAGCCGAGCACGGCCACCAGCACGATGCCGACGGCGGCATAGAGCGGCCACGGAAGGTGCACGCCGGCCTGGCCGAGCACGAGGTCGGTGAAGTAGCCGAAGAAGGCGGCGAGCCCGAAGGTGAAGGCGAGATAGGCGAAGAGCGCCGTGTAGGCCGAGCCGATGCCGGCGGCCGAGCCCAGGCCCTCGGTGATGTAGGTGTAGAACGCGCCTGTGTTGACGATGCGCCGGCTCATGGCGGCATAGCCGACGGCGAAGCAGAGCAGGGTGACCCCGGCGATGACGAAGGCGCCGGGCGTTCCGGCGCCGTTGCCGCGCCCCAGCGCGATCGGCAGGTTGCCGATCATCGAGGCGAGCGGCGCGGCGGCGGCGATCACCAGGAAGACGATGCGCGACGTCGAAAGCGAAGCGCGCTTCTCGGCAGGCGCGGCGGCCGGAGGCGTGGACATGGGCGTCTCGAAACGACAGGATCGGGCGACAAGCGCCTAGCGCAACCCGCCGACGTTGGACAGATGCGGCGGGGGATCGCGTCGGAAGCGGGGGCGCTGTCACATTGCAGCGACATTGCTCGGGCAGAGGCACCGCGCCAACAGTTCGAGGACTTGCCTATGCCGTTCGATCGCCGCGCCCTTCTCGGCGCCTTCGCCGCCGTCACCTTCGCCGGGAGCATGGCAGTCGCCGTGCCGGCGGCCGACCCGGCGAACCAGGTGATCCTCACCACGAAGGACGGAAAGGTGGTCATCCAGCTCATGCCGAACCTCGCCCCGAAGGCCGTGGCGCAGATGGAGAAGCTGACCAAGGACGGCTTCTACAACGGTCAGAAGTTTCACCGCGTGATCGACGGCTTCATGGCCCAGACCGGTGACCCGACCGGCACCGGCTCGGGCGGCTCCAAGGAGCCCGACCTTCCGGCCGAGTTCTCGAACTTCCCGTTCGACCGCGGCACGGTCGGCATGGCGCGCACCTCGGATCCGAACTCCGCCAACTCGCAGTTCTTCATCTGCTTCGCGCCGGCCTCCTTCCTCAACAACCAGTACACGGTGGTCGGCCAGGTGATCTCGGGCATGGACGTGGTCGACAAGATCAAGAAGGGCGACGGTTCGAGCGGCAGCGTCGACGATCCCGACAAGATCGTCTCGCTGAAGATGGCCAAGCCCGAGAAGAAGTAGGCCGGCTGGTTTACCTCGGCGTCGTGAGACGCTAAGGCGGCGCCTTCATCCCATTTCCTTCGTCAGGCACGGCTCCGGCCGCGTTCGGCGTTGATCCCGTCGGAGACACACCCATGGCCGAAGCCGGCAACATCCTCACGCTCGAGACGACCAAAGGCCCGGTCGTGATCGAGATGCGCCCGGACCTCGCGCCGGGCCACGTCGCCCATATCAAGAAGCTTGTCGGCGAGCACTTCTACGACGGCATCGTCTTCCATCGCGTCATCGACGGATTCATGGCGCAGACAGGCTGCCCCAACGGTACCGGCACCGGCGGCTCGAAATATCCGAACATCAAGCAGGAGTTCAACGCCGAGCCGCATGTGCGCGGCACCTGCTCGATGGCTCGCGCGCAGAGCCCGGACTCGGCCAACTCGCAGTTCTTCATCTGCTTCGGTGACAGCTCGTTCCTCAACAAGCAGTACACCGTGTGGGGCAAGGTCACGTCCGGCATGGAGAACGTCGACAAGATCAAGCGCGGCGAGCCCGTGCGCGACCCCGACAAGATCGTCTCCGCCACGCTGTCGTAAGCCGCGGCCTCGTCCTTCTCCCACGAGCGGGAGACGGCGGGGCCCGGAGCCTATCCATGCGTGTCGACCTCTTCGATTTCGATCTGCCGCCGGAGCGCATCGCGTTGCGGCCGGCCGAGCCGCGCGAGGCGGCGCGGCTGCTCGTCGTCGGCGACGATAAACCCGACCGTACCGTCGCGGATCTGCCGAGCCTGCTGCGCCCCGGCGACTGCCTCGTCGTCAACGACACGCGCGTGATCCCGGCACGGCTGTCCGGCCTGCGCCGGCGCGCCGCCACGCAGGCCCGCGTCGAGGCGACGCTGCACAAGCGGGAGGGCGCCGACCTTTGGCGCGCCTTCCTCAAGCCGGCGAAGCGCGTCGCTGACGGCGAAAGCATCGCTTTCGGCAACGAGGCGGATCCGCTCGACGCGACCTGCCTGGAGCATGCGGGGGAGGGCGAGGTGGTGCTGCGCTTCGCCCTCGCTGGGGCGGCGCTCGACGCCGGGCTGGAGCGCCACGGCGCCATGCCGCTGCCGCCCTACATCGCCGGCAAGCGGGCCGTCGACGCGCGCGACGCCGCCGACTACCAGACGCTGTTCGCCGCCCGTCCCGGCGCGGTCGCGGCACCGACCGCGAGCCTTCACTTCACGCCGGCGCTCGTCGCCGCGATCGAGGCGCGGGGCGTCGCGGTCCATCGCCTGACGCTGCACGTCGGCGCGGGCACCTTTCTGCCGGTGAAGGCGGATGACACCAACGGCCATCGCATGCATGCGGAATGGGGCACGATCGACGCCGCCACCGCCGGCGCGTTGACCGCCGCGCGCGCTCACGGCGGCCGAATCGTCGCGGCCGGCACGACCAGCCTGCGGCTGCTCGAGAGCGCCGCGCGTGACGACGGCACGATCGCGCCGTTCTCCGGCGACACCTCGATCTTCATCACGCCGGGCTATCGCTTTCGCGCCGTCGACGCGCTGCTGACCAACTTCCACCTGCCGCGCTCGACGCTCTTCATGCTGGTCGCCGCCTTCGCCGGGCTCGAGACCATGCACGCCGCCTACGCCCACGCCATCGCGACCGGCTACCGCTTCTACTCCTACGGCGACGCCTGCTTCCTCACGCGGTCCGAGCCATGATTCCCTTCGGTTTCTCCCTGCTCGCCACCGACGGCGCGGCGCGATGCGGCGAGATCGCCACCTCGCGCGGAACGATCCGCACGCCGGCGTTCATGCCGGTCGGGACCGCCGCGACGGTAAAGGCCATGCACCCGCAGGAAGTGCGCGCACTCGGTGCCGACGTGGTGCTCGGCAACGTCTATCACCTGATGCTGCGCCCCGGCGCCGAGCGCGTCGCGGCGCTCGGCGGCCTGCACCGCTTCATGAATTGGCCGCACCCGATCCTCACCGATTCCGGCGGCTTCCAGGTCATGAGCCTGGCCAAGCTGCGCAAGCTCGACGAGACCGGTGTCACCTTCCAGTCGCACCTCGACGGCTCCAAGCACGTGCTGACGCCGGAGCGTTCGATCGAGATCCAGGGGCTGCTCGGATCGGACGTCCAGATGCAGTTCGACGAATGCATCCGGCTGCCGGCCGAGGACGCCGAGGTCGAGCGGGCGATGCGGCTCTCGCTGCGCTGGGCCGAGCGGTCGAAGGCCGCGTTCGGCACGCAGCCGGAGCGGGCGCTGTTCGGCATCGTCCAGGGCGGCACGACGGCGAGCCTACGCAAGGCGAGCGCGGAGGCCTTGGTGGCGATGGACTTCGACGGCTATTCCGTCGGCGGCCTCGCCGTCGGCGAGCCGCAGGAGGCCATGCTGCGGACGCTGGAAGATACCCTGCCGTTCCTGCCGACGGACAAGCCGCGGTACCTCATGGGCGTCGGCACGCCGCACGACCTGCTGGAAAGCGTGGCGCGCGGGATCGACATGTTCGACTGCGTGATGCCGACCCGGGCCGGCCGCCACGGGCAGGTCTACACGCGCGGTGGCCGGCTCAACCTGCGCAACGCCTGCCATGCCGAGGACCCAGCATCGGTCGATCCGCAGGCGAGCTGCGCCGCCGCGCGCGACTATTCCCGGGCCTACCTCCACCACCTCGTCAAGTCGGGCGAGATCCTCGGCATGATGCTGCCGACGGCGATCAACCTCGGCTACTATCAGGATCTCATGCGTGACATGCGTGCGGCCATCGCGGCCGGCCGCTTCGAGGCGTTTCGGGCGCAGACGATCGCCGGCTGGCGAGGCGAGGAAGGCTAGAGAG
>CAZZWW010000224.1:0-5470 GCA_964657815.1 Vulcanimicrobiota bacterium
CGACCTCGCCGCACCCAAACTGGCGTTGCGCAACGCGCTCGACTCGGTGCCGGTCGCGAGCGACGCGGCACAGGCGCTCTGCGCGGAGGCGATCCTCGCCTTCCGCCACAATATCGCCGTCTCCGAGGCGGTGCAGGCCTCTCTCGCCAAGTCGTGACCGAGTCCGGCCGCCGTAACGCCTTCGGCCAGCTGATCGGCGAGGCTCTCCCGGACTGGACGCCGCGGCCTTGGCCGCCTCGTAGCGCGATCGAGGGCCGCTTCTGCCGTTTGGAGCCCTTGGACGCCGACCGACACGCGAGCGGGTTGTACGCAGCCTATGCGCAGGCGCCCGATGCGCGCGATTGGACCTACCTGCCGGACGAGCGCGAGACCGATGCCGTCGCCTTCCGCGCCGGGATCGCTGCGCGCGCAGCCTCCGCCGATCCGCTGCATATGGCGGTCCTCCGCACCGGAGAGGCAGTCGGCTCCGCGGCGCTGATGCGGATCGATCCCCACAACGGGGTCATCGAGATCGGCCACGTCCATTTCGCACTGGGCCTGCAACGCACGCCGGCCGCGACGGAAGCGTTGTTCCTGCTGATGCGCCGCGCCCTCGACGAACTCGGCTACCGGCGGCTGGAGTGGAAATGCGACAGCCTCAATTCGCCCTCGCGCCGCGCCGCGCTGCGGCTCGGCTTCGCGTTCGAGGGGCTGTTCCGAAACGCAGTCGTCACGAAGGGCCGGAACCGCGACACCGCGTGGTACGCGATCACCGCCTGCGATTGGCCGATGATCAGGCTGCAGCTGGAGCGATGGCTGGCGCCGAGCAATTTCGATGCGCACGGCCGACAGGTCTCGAGCTTGGCCGCGTTCAGAGCCGACGGCGCTTGACGCCCATGTCGAAGGCGACGCGGCAGGTGTCGCTCAGCTGCGAACGGTTCTGTTTCATGCAGCTCAGGAGCTTGGACTCGTCGGGATAGGTGCCATAGCAGAAGCGAACGGCGTCGGAGGTGCAGGCCGCTTTTTCCGCGTCGGTCACGTGGAATTTGTCTGTCGACGCGAGCGCCGGGGAAATCAAACCAGCCACGATCGTCGTCAGTATCAACCTTCGCATCAATTCCTCCCCGCGGCGAACACATAATTGCTAAGTTATGCGATTGGTTGCGTCGCAAAAAGAGCTGGCCCGCGACAAGGTAAATCCTGCCGCGGACGATGCGCCGGTCACCAAAGCTTTCGGAGGCGATCGAGCTGCGTCCGAAATTCTCAGCGCTGCTTCGGACTGCGGCGCCGCCGGATGCCCGGCTTGCCGCGCCGGCCGCCTCGCGTATGATCCGCGCCGCCATGACCCCCAATCCCCCGATCTCGCGCCGTTCCATCCTCGCCAGCGCCGCCGCCACGCTGCTCGCGGCCCGGGCGCACGCCGCGGACCGCCCGGTGCTGCGGGTCGGAACCTTGCCGTTCGGCTCCGTGGACTGGGAGATCGCCACGATCCTCGACAACGGCCTCGACAAGGCCGCCGGCATCACCGTCGAGAACGTGCCGCTCGCCAACAGCGACGCCGCACGCATCGGCTTCCTCTCCGGTTCGGTCGACACCATCGTGACCGACCTGCTCTTCGCCGCCCGGCTGCGCGCCGAGGGCAAGCCGGTGACCTTCCTGCCCTACTCGTCGAGCGAGGGTTCGCTAGAGGTCAAGGCCGGGTCGCCGATCAAGTCGATCGCCGACCTCAAGGGCAAATCGATCGGCATCGCCGGCGGCCAGCTCGATAAGAGCTGGCTTCTCCTGCAGGCCGCGGCCAAGAAAGGGGGGCTCGATCTCGTCGCCGACGCGAGGCCGGTGTTCGGTGCGCCGCCGCTGCTCTCGCTCAAGCTGGAGAGCGGCGAGCTCGACGCGGCGCTGCTGTACTGGCCCTATGCCGCCCGCCTGGCCGCGAAGGATTACCGAACCGTCGTCAGCGTCGAGGACATCGCCGAGTTGCTCGGTGCCAAGGGCCGCATCGCCTTCGCCGGCTTCGTCTTCAAGGAGACCACGCCACAGACGACGCTGGTGGGTTTCGGCAAGGCGGAACGTCAGGCCGGGGCGCTGATGGCCGGCGACGCGGGCGTCTGGGCCAAGCTTCGCCCCCTCATGAAAGCGCCCGACGACAAGACCTTCGCCGCCCTCAAGGACGCCTTCCAGCGTGGCATCCCGCGCAAGACGCGCGATGCCGAGATCGCCGATGCCAAGGCCCTCTACGCGACGCTCGCTTCCATCGGCGGCACCGAACTCGTCGGAAAGGCGATGACGCTTCCCGAGGGGCTCTATGTGGACCAGAAGGTCTACGGCTAGCGCGTGCCACGGATCCTCCGCTTCGTCCTGTCGCTTGCCGGGCTGGTCCTGGCCTGGGCGCTGGTCGTCGCCCTCCTTCATCCCCAGAAGCTGCCGCCGCCCTGGCAGGTGTTCGCCTTCATCGGCGACAATCTCGTGCACGGCGACATGCTCTTCAACATCGCGATGACGCTGTGGCGCTCGATCGCCGCGTTCGTCATCGCACTGATCTTCGGCTGCTGGCTCGGCCTGTGGCTCGGCCGCTCGCGGCGGGAGGACGGCGCCTTGATGCCGTGGGTGCTGTTCTTCCAGAATTCGCCGCTGATCGTCATCGCCGCGCTGTTCTTCATCTGGTTCGGGTTGAACGAGGCGGCAGCGGTCGCGGCCGCGGCCGTCGGCAAGTTCCCCAACAACGCGATCATCCTGCGCGACGGCGTGCGGACCTTCGATCCCGCGCTCGACGAGATCGCCACCATCTATCGCTTCTCCTTCCTGTCGCGGCTGCGCCACGTGGTGTGGCCGCAGGCGGTGCCCTTCGTCGTCGTCGCCGCGCGCTCTGGCATCGGCATCGTCTGGAAGATCGTGATCGTGGTCGAGCTGTTCGGCATGTCGAGCGGCGTCGGGTTCAAGATCTCCAGCTACTTCCAGTTCGCGGACACGGTCGCGATCCTCGGCTACAGCGTCGCCTTCACGATCCTCATGCTCGCCATCGAGCTGTTCATCCTTCAACCGCTGGACGATTATGCCCGACGCTGGCGCCCCGCCGCTCCTTGAAGCGACGATCGTGCGCAAGGCGCATGCCCGCGGGCGCGACAGCCTCGAGATCATCGAGGGGCTGAGCTTCGTGCTGCGACGCGGCGAGGTCACCTGCCTGCTCGGGCCGTCGGGCTGCGGCAAGACCACCGCGCTGCGCATCGTCATGGGGCTGGACAAGGCCTACGAGGGGCGGGTCACGCCTCCGACCCAGGCGCTGCGCCTCGGTGTGGTCTTCCAGGACGCGCGGCTCCTGCCCTGGCGCACCGTGGCGCAGAACGTGCGCCTGGCCGCGCCGCGGCTCGCACCCGCCGCGATCGACGCGTTGCTGGAGGAGGTCGGGCTGCTGGAGTGGCGCGATCATCGTCCCCTGCAGCTCTCCGGCGGCATGGCGCGACGGGTGGCGCTCGCTCGCGCGCTCGCCGTCGATCCCGACCTGCTGATCCTCGACGAGGCCTTCGTCTCGCTCGACGAGCGCAACGCCGAGGCGCTGCGCGCCGTCGTGTTCGGCGCGGTCGAGCGGCGCCGCGCCACCGTGCTGATGGTGACCCACGACGTGCGCGAGGCCTTGCTCGTGAGCGACACCATCCTGCTTCTCGGGCCCCGCCCCACCAAGGTGATCGCTACTTTGCCTGTCGCGAAGCCGCGCGGCGTTCGCGACGCCGGATGGCTGGAAACCGAGCGAGACCGGCTTCTGCAGACCCACCGGGAGGGTCTCGATCTCGCTTGAGACGGCTGCCGACGAATCTGCCGCGAAGTTTCGTCGCAGAGAAAAAGCGAGCGCAATGAGCGACTTGCCATGCTGCAACGCAGCGAAAGCTTGAATTCGCAAGCCCTTCGGCGACAGTGGATCGGCTATGCCAAAGGACGGATGGGCGAGGCATGAGGGGTTTCTAAGAATCGCCTTGCGTCCCCTCGCGAGATTGGTAGTGTCCGGCCGTCTCCAGGAGTGGAGTCACCTGCAAACGGTTCTTGGCTGTCGTTCAAAAGCAACAAAACGCGCGTAGGCGAAGAGCCGGAAACCTCGATCTCGACAATCCGTGAAAGCACGGCGCAGAGGCGTTGAAGCTGTTCACATCGGAGGAAGCCCTATGAAACATATCGGCCTGACTGCGGCCACCGCCTGCCTGCTCGCCTATTCCCTGCCCGTTCTGGCGCAGGATGCCGCCAAAACCGACGCTCCCAAGGATGTGACCGGGCCGAGCGTCGCCAAGCTGATGCAGAACCCGGCCGACTGGGCGATCCAGACCGGCGACTACGCCAACACGCGCTACTCGAAGCTCGACCAGATCAACGCGACGAACGTGAAGAACCTCCAGGTCGCCTGGACCTTCTCGACCGGCGTGCTGCGCGGCCACGAGGGCTCGCCGCTCGTGATCGGCGACATGATGTACGTCCACACGCCCTTCCCGAACATCGTCTACGGCCTCGACCTCAACAACGACGGCAAGATCGTCTGGAAGTACACGCCGAAGCAGGATCCCAACGTGATCCCGGTCATGTGCTGCGACACGGTCAACCGTGGCCTCGCCTACGACAACGGCAAGATCTTCCTGCACCAGGCCGACACCAACGTCGTCGCGCTCGACGCGAAGACCGGCAAGGAGCTCTGGAAGGTTGCCAACGGCGATCCCAAGAAGGGCGAGACCAACACCGCCACCGTGTTGCCGGTCAACGGCAAGGTGATCGTCGGTATCTCCGGCGGCGAGTTCGGCGTGCAGTGCCACGTGACCGCCTACGACCAGGCCACCGGCAAGAAGGTATGGCGCGCCTATTCGGAAGGTCCGGATGACCAGCTGCTCGTCGAGCCCGAGAAGACCACGCAGTTCGGCAAGCCGATCGGCAAGGACTCCTCGCTGAAGACCTGGGAAGGCGACCAGTGGAAGACCGGTGGTGGTTGCACCTGGGGTTGGTACTCCTACGATCCGAAGCTGAACCTGTTCTACTACGGTTCGGGCAACCCCTCGACCTGGAACCCGAAGCAGCGCCCGGGCGACAACAAGTGGTCGATGACCATGTGGGCTCGTAACCCCGACACGGGCGTTGCCAAGTGGGTCTACCAGATGACCCCGCACGACGAGTGGGATTACGACGGCATCAACGAAATGCCGCTGGTCGATCAGAAGGTCGATGGCAAGGAGCGCAAGCTCATCGTCCACTTCGATCGTAACGGCTACGGCTACACGCTCGACCGCGTGACCGGCGAACTGCTCGTCGCTCAGCACTACGACCCGGCCGTGAACTGGTCGGACAAGGTCGAGATGGACAAGTCCTCGCCGAACTACGGCCGCCCGAACGTCATCGCCAAGTACTCGACCGAGCACAACGGCGAAGACAACAACTCGAAGGGCATCTGCCCGGCCGCCCTCGGCACCAAGGACGAGCAGCCCTCGGCCTTCTCGCCCAAGACCGGCCTGTTCTACGTGCCGAC
>CAZZWW010000225.1:0-494 GCA_964657815.1 Vulcanimicrobiota bacterium
CTTGCCATCGAGCCTGCGGCGCACGACCCTTTCATCGTCGGACCAAATTCCGAGTTCGTCGCCCTCAGCATCATCGCAGCAAGAAAGCGGTTGCCCACGCCATGCGACGCCTCCTCAAATTCTTCCACGTCATGGCCGCCTTCGGCCTGATGGGCGCGATGGCGTCCTTGATCGTGCTCTCGATCGTCTCGCCGCCCAAGTCGGAACTCGCCGCCTATGCCGCGACGCGCGCGGCGATGAGCGCGATCTCAACCTGGATCTTCCTGCCCTCCCTCGGCCTAAGCCTGATCGCCGGCCTCACCGCGATCGCCGTGACCCGTGCCTACCAGAACGCCGGCTGGGCCTGGGTGAAGCTCGTCACCGGCCTCTCGCTCTTCGAGGGCGGGCTGCAGGGCATCCAAGGCCCGATGCAGGAGGAAGCGACGCAGAGCACCGCCGTGCTCGCCGGCCACGCCGATGCCGCGACCCTCGCGCTCTCGCTCGGCGCCGAGCGT
>CAZZWW010000225.1:504-5465 GCA_964657815.1 Vulcanimicrobiota bacterium
CGAGCGTGGCACCCTTTGCGTGCTGCTCGCGGTGGCGACGGCCAATGTCGCGCTGGGCATCTGGCGGCCGAAGCTCAGCCGCATTCCCGATTGATCGCTCGCCCAACGCGTTGCGGACAAGATCAAGCCGCTCGACGAGGGGATCTCTCGTGACGCGGATACCGGCAAGGAAGGCCGCGTTCGGCGTCGGTCGCGCCGGACGTTCGCCTACTCCGCGTATCGCGCCTCGAGCAGGTCGACCTCGCGTACCATGCGGCGCAGCATGCCGTCCTCGAGCCGCGCTTGCCGGCGCAGCTTGTAGAGCGCGTCGCGCTCGGCGCGCAATCCGGCGAGACGGAGGCGACGCTCCACCCGCAGAACTTCCCGCGAGCGAGACCGCGCCTCCTCGCTGCCCCCGATGAACTCGGCACGCCGGCTGTAGCGCTCCATCGCCCGGTCGGCCGCCTCGGCGTAGAGGCTGTCGTCGGTGTCGGTCTCCTTCTTCGTGGCGCGGGCGAGCAGGCGGTCCTTCAATGCCTCGATCGCGTCCATCGCCGCCTCGCCGGCGACGGCGCGGGCACGGTTCTCCTCCGCGTCGCGGGCCGGCTCGGCCGGCAGGCGCAGGCGCTTCAGCAGACCGGGCAGCAGCAGCGTCGCGAGCAGCAGCGACACCAGGATCACGCCCATCGCGAGAAACACGGCGAGGTCGCGCGCGGGGAACGGCTTGCCGTCCGGCATGGCGAAGGGCAGCGTCAGCACGCCGGCCAGCGTGATCGCCCCCTTGACCCCGGCGAGTGCCGTCGAGGCCACCAGGTGCCAGGTCAGACCCACCGGCCTCTCGCCGGTGAACCGGGCCCGCAACAGCACGACGCGCAGCGTGAGATAGACCCAGGCGAAGCGCAGCGCCACGAGCGCGGCGGTGATCGCCAGCACGTAGAGCGGCAGAGCCCAGGCCGAGTGACGCTCGCCGGCGTTCACGATCTGCACCGCGCTCTTGAGGATGTCGGGCAGCTGCTCGCCGAGCAGCACGAAGATCGCGCCGTTGGCGGCGAGTTGCACGGTGTCCCACACCGCCGTGCGTCGGATGCGGGTGGGTGCCAGCGCCTGGCCGAAGTTCTCGACGTAGTTCATGGCGATGCCGGCAGCCGCCACCGCGAGAATGCCGGAGACGTGGATCGCCTCGGCGACGAGGTAGACGGCGAAAGGGATCAGCAGCGAGAACAGGGTCTGCGCGCCGGGGTCTCGGCCGCCGCGCGCGAGCATCCGATCTTCCGTGAAGGTGATGGCGAAGGTGAGCCCGACGCCGACGGCCACCCCGCCGAGGGCGAGCCACAGGAACGACAGCGACGCCTCGCCCAGCGAGAAATGGCCGGTGAGCTCGGCGGCGATGGCGAAGCGCAGGCAGACCAGGCCGGAGGCGTCGTTGAGCAGGCTCTCGCCCTCGAGGATGTGCATGAGCCGTCGGGGGATGGGCGCACGGGCGGCGACCGCGCCCACCGCGATCGGGTCGGTCGGCGCAAGCACGGCGGCGAGCGCGAACGCCACCGCCAGCGGCATGGCGGGGATCAGCCAGTGAATGAAGAAGCCGATGCCGACGACCGTGAAGAGCACGAGGCCGAGCGCCAGCGCCAGCACGGTGGCGCCGTCGCGCTTCAGGTCGCGCTTGGGGATGCGCCAGCCGTCGAGAAACAGGAGCGGCGGCAGGAACACGAGGAAGAAGATGTGCGGATCGAGTTCGACCGACGGCACCGGCCCTATTGCGAGCCCGACGCCCAGGGCGATCTGCATCAGCGGCGGCGGGATCGGCACGAAACGGGTGATCCAGTCGCCGACGAGCACGGCGAACAGGAGAGCTAGGACGACGGTGACGATTTCCATGGGACGCCGGGCTGCGGAGCGGGGCTGGCTTCCCATGTCGCGCGGCGAAAGGCCAGCGGCCCCGGCGCTGCCGGCCGGAGTCTTGCTTTGGTCGAAACGGCCCGCGAGCGGAGCCGACGGGGATACCATGCACGACTACGACCTGATCGTCATCGGCAGCGGTCCCTCCGGGCGGCGGGCCGCGATCCAGGCGGCCAAGCTCGGGCGCTCGGTCCTGGTGGTCGAGAAGGGCCGCCGTGTCGGCGGCGTCTCGGTGCACACCGGCACCATTCCCTCGAAGACGCTGCGCGAGACGGTGCTCAACCTCTCGGGCTGGCGCGAGCGCGGCTTCTACGGGCGTTCCTATCGCGTGAAGCAGGACATCCAGGCCGCCGACCTGATGACCCGCATGACCAAGACGCTCGACCACGAGGTCGAGGTGTTGGAGCATCAGTTCCACCGAAACGGGGTGAAGAACGCGCGCGGCCACGCCCGCTTCACCGATCCGCACACGATCGAGATCGCCGCCGAAAACGGTGAGACCCGAAAGGTCAGCGCGGCGCACCTGTTGATCGCCTGCGGCACGCGGCCGTTTCGTCCGCCGCACATCCCGTTCGACGGCGTCACCGTGCTGGACAGCGACGAAATCCTCGACATCAAGAAGCTGCCGCGCAGCCTCACGGTGATCGGCGCCGGCGTCATCGGCGTGGAATACGCCACCATCTTCTCGGCGCTCGACGTCGCCGTGACGTTGATCGAGCCGCGCCCGACCTTCCTCGACTTCATCGACAGCGAACTCATCGCCGAGCTGACCCACGAGTTCCGCGATCGCAAGCTGACGCTCCGGCTCGGCGCCGCCATCTCGTCCTTGGACGTCGAGAACGGCCGCGCCATCACCAAGCTCGCCAACGGGCAGGTCTCGCAGACGGAGATGCTGCTCTACGCCGCCGGCCGGGTCGGGGCGACCGAGGACCTCGGGCTCGAACACGCCGGGCTCACGGTGGACAACCGCGGCCGTCTGACGGTGACGCCTGAAACGCTCCAGACGAGCGTGCCCCACGTCTACGCCGCCGGCGACGTCATCGGCTTCCCGAGCCTCGCCTCGACCTCGATGGAACAGGGCCGGCTCGCCGCCTGCCATGCCTTCGGCGTCACAGCATCGCAGCCGCCGGAGGGTTTTCCCTACGGAATCTATTCCGTGCCCGAGATCTCCACCGTCGGCTTGTCGGAGGACGAGGTGCGCCGGGACAAGATTCCCTACGAGTGCGGCATCGCCCGCTTCAGAGAGACCTCGCGCGGCCAGATCATGGGATTGAAGTCCGGCATGATGAAGCTGATCTTCGCTACCGAGACGCGACGCCTGCTCGGCGCCCACATCATCGG
The DNA here is from genome assembly GCA_964657815.1 of Vulcanimicrobiota bacterium. GTDB lineage: Bacteria > Pseudomonadota > Alphaproteobacteria > Rhizobiales > Beijerinckiaceae > RH-AL1. The sequence continues at coordinate 3,724 of CAZZWW010000225.1, forward strand.
CGAGGGCGCAACCGAGCTGATCCACATCGGCCAGGCCGTGCTCAACCTGAAGGGCACGATCGAGTTCTTCATCGAGAACACGTTCAACTACCCGACGCTGGCCGAGGCCTACAAGATCGCCGGCCTCGACGCCTGGAACCGGATGGCGCGGACGTCGTGACCGGCGAGTAGGGGCGACTACAGGTCGAGGAAGAACCGGATCATCTCGCGCGAGGCATCCGGGCCGCGCGGGTCGGTGTAGGAGCCGGCGGGACTGCCGCCCGACCAGGCGTGGCCGGCGCCCTCGATCGTCCAGGCCTCGGCACGCGGGCGGTCCTGCGCGTCGCGCCAAGCCTCCCGGGTGTAGGCCGTACCGGCGGGAGACCGGCCGCGCTCCACCGTCGGCGCGGCGAGGCCGGCGATGGCGTCGGCAAGCACGTGCCGCGCGTTCACCGGATTGACGGTCCGGTCGGCGCTGCCATGGAAGGCGATGGTCGGCACCGGGTCGGTCGTGGCGACGCGGGCCGGCGCCCCGTTCTTCATCGCGGCGAGCGCCGTAGGAAGGTCGCGCGCGGCACCGCAGGCGAGGCCGGAATGAATGCCGACGGCGCGAAAGACGTCGGGATATTCGCGCGCGAGAACGGCCGCGGCGGCGCCGCCGGCGCTGAGGCCGGCGACGAAGACGCGCGAGGCGTCGATCGGCACGTCGCGCGCGACATCGGCGGGGATCGCCGCCAGCAACGCAGCCTCGCCGCCGCCGCGGCGCTGGTCGCCCGGCTTGAACCAGTTCCAGCATTTCGAGGCATTGTGCGCGGCGGTCTGCTCGGGATAGGCGACCAGCAGGCCCGTCTCGTCGGCGATCCTGTTCATTCCCGTGCCGGCGGCGAAGTCGTCGGGGGACTGGGTGCACCCGTGCAGCATCAGCACGAGAGGCCGGGGCGCCGTCGCAGCGCCGGCGGGCACGTAGAGCTTGTAGCGGCGGCGCCCGGCGGCGGTGGCGATCTCGCGCCATTCGAAACGCCCGGGCTGCGGCGTGCTCGGGCCCGGTTCGGTCGGTAGAGACCAGGCGGCGCCGTCCGTCGTCGGCGCGGCGAGATCGAGCGCCTCGGGCATCCTCGAGGCCGGCTCGGCTGGCGGTTGTCCCCCGTCATGGCCGACCAGCCGCCCGCGCAGCAGCGCCGTGGCCTCGGCGAGGCGACCGTCCCGGGTCAGCCGCAACACGTCCTTCATCGCCGGCATGATCGTCATCGGTCGGTCCTCGTTGGAGAGCGAAGCATTCGTATTGTCAGGCTATACGGTCGCGGAGCGCCGCCTTGACGGTCGCCTCGGCCTGCAACGTGCCGAGCACGTCGATGCTGGCGATGGAAGCGCGCGCAAGATCGGGGTCGACGTCGGCCGCGATGGTGGCGAGGCCGAGCACGCGGATGCGCAGGGGAACGCCGGCGTCACGCGCCGCCTCGAGCTCGGCGCGCCCGAAGTGCCGGATGCCGAGATCGAGATCGCTGCGCGCCACCGACTTGCGGACGGCATCGTCGTGGCGGTCGAGCAGCGCGCGGATGGCGCTGCGCATGACGTCGGTGCGGCTGGAGTAGAAGCCTTCGCGAACCAGCAGGTCCATGCGCCCGAGATCGACATGGCCGAGATTGAGCGTGATCTTCTCGCTGTCACCCACCTTGCCACGCTGTTTGTCCGAGAGCATCTTTGCCATCCTGCCACCATCCATATGGATGGTCAAAGCCAAGAAGCAAGAGGCTGGTGCGTCG
>CAZZWW010000226.1:0-5420 GCA_964657815.1 Vulcanimicrobiota bacterium
TGTCCGCCACCGAGGGCGAGCGGCGCTCCTCGAAGTCGCGGGCCGGCACGGTCGTGACGAACGCCGGCACCTTGTTCGCCTCGATGCCCGGGGTGTTGGGCACCGGCGATGCCGCCACAACGACCTCCGGCAGGACCACCGCCGCGCCGTCCTGCGCGTGCGCCATGCCGCTCAGCACACAAAGACCTGCAGCCGTGCCCAACGCCGCAGTCGCAATTCGAGCCCGTGCCATTTTCGCCTGCTCCCCCCGGAAAGAAATCTTTTACACGGACGGCATTCTCCGCGGATCGGGCGATTTTTCCCGTTCCTTTCCAGTGCGAGCTTTCGGAAGGCGAGTGTTGCGCATATGCAAGGCATGGCGTTGCGAAGGCGCCCTGCGACAAGTCCTCTCGCAGACCTTCCGCCGAGCTGACGATGGCTCGCGCACGAAGCTTGCCTAGCGTCGCGTGGCGCCTTTCCGCAGCGTCGCAGCACTGGACCGACCGAAATGCGCGTGGTGACCCCCCTTTCCCGCAAGCCGCTGGGCCGTCAGGGCTTCGTGCTCGTCGTCGCGCGCAACCTCGCCGATCCTTTCGCGCCCGGCCAGGTCGTCGCCGACGCAGAGCATCGCTATACCGTGGTCAGTGTGGAGGCCGGCGAGGGTCCGCGCGAGGTGCAACTGATCGTCAAGGTCATGACGTGATGTCGGCCACGGACGAGCGGCTCCAGCCCTCCAGCGGCCCGTCGATCGTCTCTGATCCAAGCTCGATGCGGATCGGTGCAAATTTAGGGCGTGCGATAGAACCTTTTTCGTCGGATTGCCCGTAAGGACCTGTAGCGCTCGACTCGATCGGCGACCTCCGGAGCCTCCATCATGCCCCGCCTTCGCCTCGCGCTCGTTGCCGGCACGCTGCTCCTCGCCGGCTCGGCCCTGGCGGCGCCCGAGGACGGCGCGACGGGAGTCTGGAACCGCGACGACGGGCTCGGCGGCGTGCGCATCGCGCGCTGCGGCACCACGTGATCTGGTTGAAGGACAGCGCCGGCCCGGCGCATATCGGCCAGCGCGTGCTCTACGACATGCGGCGCACGGCGGCGAACACCTGGTCCGGCTCGGCAGTCAATCCGGCCGACGGCCAGACCTATGCCGGCACGATGACCGTCTCCGGCTCGCGACTGCTCACACAGGGCTGCGCGCTCGGCGGCATGGTCTGTCAGAGCGTCTGGCTGTCGCGGGCGCGCTGAGGCCCGCTACCGGAACCATGGCCGGTGCCGTTCCTTGCCGAGTGCAAGGAGCCCAACAATGACCATCTCGAAGATAGCGACCAGCCGAGCCGAGACCGGACCCGACGGCGATCTCCTGCTCGCCGGCGGCGCGCACATGTCGATGCGATTGTGGAAGGACGAGGCGCCGCAGGATAAACCCTCCCACCGCTCCAGCTACGAGACCCTGGGCTACGTCATCGGCGGGCGCGCCGAACTGACGATCGAGGGTCAGAGCGTGACGCTTGAGCCGGGCGATTCCTATCTCGTGCCGGCCAACGCCGAGCACCTTTATCGTATCCTCGAGCCGTTCACCGCGCTGGAGACCGTCTCCCCGGCGAGGATAAGCTGATCCGTCGGCAAGGAAAAGCGCGGCTCGGGGGAGCCGCGCGGCTTCGACAGTGTGGAAACGTGGTCCGCCTCACGTCGTCCGGCTGCGCAGCTTCTCCTCCTTGTCGCCATACGTGTCGGTGTTGGCGTAGAGCTCGCGGGTGGCCTCGTCGGTGATCGCCGCGTTGGCGGGGTTGCGCCGGTTGTAGGACCACACGCCCCAAAGCAGCGCCGCGAGCAGGATCACCGCTCCGAGAAGGTAACCTGTCACCAAGATGTTCAATGGGTCTCCGAACTGTACGAGAAGCAGGTCGAACAGGCCCTGGCGTGCGATGTTCCCGAGGCAAATCGCGCGGGTTGGTGCTCACACCACCGCGAGAGGCCGATGTGGCTCCGGCGGCAGCGAGACGGCGATCGCATCGCCGGGGCGCAGCGTGCCGCCGCGCCGCACGACGCCCATGATCCCGGCCTTGCGCAGCAGTTCGCCTTTTGCGGTCCGGCCGAACATCGCCTTGGTCAGGCCCTTGCCGAGCGCGTCGATCTTCTTGCACGGATCACGAACGCCGGAGATCTCGACCAAGGCCTCGCCGATGCGGAACGTCGCGCCGGTCGGCATGGCGGCAAGGTCGAGACCCGCCGTCAGCACGTTCTCGCCCATCGCGCCGGGTTCCAGCGCGTAGCCGAGCGCCGCCATGTCATCGAACAGCTCGACGGGCAGGAAATGCACCTGGGCCAGATTCGGCGCGGTCCGGTCGAGCTTGATGCGATAGAGGTGCTGCACCGTGGTGCCGGCGTGGGCATCGCCCTCGACACCGAGGCCCTCGAGCAGCGTGATCTCCGTCTGCGGCACCTTGGAGAAGCCGTGCGTCGGGCATCGGCTCACCGCCACCACCGTGCCGGCCTCGCGCCCGATCACAGGCTCAAGCCTTGTCGTTCCGGAGCGCCCATTGCGTTCTTCGGAGAGGCGCGCATCGGAAAGCGCAATGGGTCCCGCCTCGCTTCGTCCGGGATGACACGCATCACTCGGCGGCGATGCGCTGCGGCTGCAGGCCCGCCAGCGCCTGGCGCAGGTCGTCGATCAGGTCGAGCGGGTCCTCGAGCCCGACCGAGAGCCGCAGCACGCCGTCGGAGATGCCGGCCTTGGCCCGCGCCTCGGGTGTCAGCCGCTGGTGCGTGGTGGTGGCGGGGTGGGTGATGATGCTCTTGGCGTCGCCGAGGTTGTTCGAGATCAGCACGATCCGGAGCGCGTTGGCGAAGCGGAACGCGCCGGCCTTGCCGCCCTCGACCTCGAAGGTGACGAGCGTCGAGCCGCCCGACATCTGCCGCTTGATGAGTTCGGCCTGCGGATGGTCGGCGCGGCCGGGATAGATCACCCGCGTCACGGCCGGTTCCTGCGCCAGCGCGTCGGCGATCTGCGCCGCGCTCTCGCACTGGTGCTTCACCCGCACCGCCATGCTCTCCAGCGACTTCAGCAGCACCCAGGCGTTGAACGGCGACATCGCCGGGCCCGTGTGGCGCAGGAAATTGTGCAGGTGCTCGTCGATGAAGGCCTTCGAGGCCAGGATGATGCCGCCGAGGCAGCGGCCGTGGCCGTCGACGTGCTTGGTGGCCGAGTACACCACGACATCGGCGCCGAGTTCCAGGGGGCGCTGCAGCATCGGGGTCGAGAACACGTTGTCGACGACGCAGGTGGCGCCGCCGGCGTGGGCGATCTCGGCGATGGCGGCGATGTCGTAGACCTCCAACGTCGGGTTTGTCGGCGTCTCGAGGAACAGCACCTTGGTCTCGGGCCGCATCGCCGCGCGCCACTGGTCGAGGTCGGCGCCGTCGACCAGCGTGGTCTCGACGCCGAAGCGCGGCAGCACGTCCTCGATGATGTAGAGGCAGGAGCCGAACAGCGCACGTGCCGCCACGACGTGGTCGCCGGCCCGCACCTGGCCCATGACCGAGGCGAACACCGCCGCCATGCCGCTCGCCGTGGTGCGCGCCGCCTCGGCGCCCTCGAGCAGCGCCATGCGCTCCTCGAACATCGCCGTCGTCGGGTTGGAATAGCGCGCGTAGATGAAGCCCGGCTGCTCGCCCTTGAAGCGGGCCTCGGCCTGCTCCATCGAATCGTAGGCGAAGCCCTGCGTCAGGAAGATCGCCTCCGACATCTCGCCGTGCGCGGAGCGGGTGGTGCCGCCGTGGACGAGGTTGGTCGCCGGGCGCAGCTTGTTGGCCATGGTGTCTTCTCTTCTCGCTGTCCCGCGAGGTGTGCCACAGCCGCCGCGCGATGTCATGGCGCGCGCTGGCGCACGCTCGAGGCTACGCCGCCTTCGGCCGCGTGGTGCGCTTCTCGATCGCCTTGTACACGTCCGGCGCGTGGACGATGCGCTGCACGAAGATGCCCGGCGAGTGGATGGAATCGGCGTCGATCTCGCCGATCTCGACGAGGTGCTCGACCTCGCAGACCGTGACGTCGCCGGCCGCCGCCATCATCGGGTTGAAGTTGCGCGCGGTCTTGCGGAACACGAGGTTGCCCTCCTTGTCGCCCTTCCAGGCATGGACGAGCGCGACGTCGGCGCGCAGCCAGCTCTCCATGACGTAGGTGTCGCCCTCGAACTCGCGCAGCTCCTTGCCCTCGGCCGCCAGCGTGCCGACGCCGGTCTTGGTGAAGAAGGCGGGAATGCCGGCGCCGCCGGCGCGGATGCGCTCGGCCAGCGTGCCCTGCGGGTTGAACTCGAGCTCGAGCTCGCCGGAGAGGTAGAGCGTCTCGAAGAGCTTGTTCTCGCCGACGTAGGACGAGATCATCTTGCGGATCTGGCGGCTCTCCAGCAGCAGGCCGAGCCCGGCGCCGTCGATCCCGGCGTTGTTGGAGATCACGGTGAGGTCCTTGACGCCCGTCGCGACCACGGCGTCGATCAGCACCTTGGGGATGCCGCACAGGCCGAAGCCGCCGGACATGATCGTCATGCCGTCCCGCAGGACGTCCGCCACCGCGGACGTGGCATCGGAATAGACCTTCTTCATGCGTTCGACCCGGGCTCGCGACCTCTCGGGCCTTGGTACGGCGGCGCTTCGGGCAAGGCAATGGCGACCGGCGGCGGGACCGCCGCCACGCTCGTCGTGCCCGCCGCCGCCTGCGCCGCTGGCGACCCGTCGAAGGACGCGCGATCGAACATCGACCACAAGATGCAGACAAAGGACGGCAAGACCTCGTCGGGCGCCACGGGCGCCACGAACACCGGCGCCGAGGGTGGCTCCTTGACCGCGCCGAAGGCGCACCAGAGCAGCCTTAGGACGACGACACGAACGTGCCGTTTCCCTATTTTTTCTCAGGTTTCGGCATCAATCCGCACGACGTGATCGTGGATTTTTTCGTACGCCTCGCTGCCTTCAAAACCGCGGCAGATCCGGGAACGCCACCTGCCCGCGGTGCACGTGCATCTTGCCCAGTTCGGCGCAGCGGTGCAGCAGCGGGAACATCTTGCCGGGGTTGAGCCGGTGCTCCGGGTCGAAGGCGCATTTGACCCGCTGCTGCTGCTTCAGGTCGATCTCGGTGAACTGCTCGCCCATGAGGTCGCGCTTCTCGACGCCGACGCCGTGCTCGCCGGTGAGGCAGCCGCCGACCTCGACGCAGAGGCGGAGGATGTCGGCGCCGAAAGCCTCGGCGCGTTCGATGTCGCCGTCCTTGGCTCCGTCGTAGAGGATGAGGGGGTGCAGGTTGCCGTCGCCGGCGTGGAAGACGTTGGCGACGCGCAGGCCGTGGCCCTCGCCGAGCTCGTCCATGCGCTTCAGGACGTAGGCGAGCTTGTTGCGCGGGATCGTGCCGTCCATGCACAGGTAGTCCGGGCCGATCGCGCCGACGGCGG
>CAZZWW010000227.1:0-5395 GCA_964657815.1 Vulcanimicrobiota bacterium
CTTGACCATCTTCTGCATCAACGAGAGGATTTCCGCGTCACCGACCGGCTGACCGCTGGTGCGAGCCTCGATATCGCGGTCCTTCAACGCGGCGTTGATCAGGCGGATCGTCTCGACGCGGCGCTTCTGGCCGCCCTTCATCGCCGCCTTGAGCTCGCTGCTCAGCTTTTCTCTCATCGTGGTCTCTCGCTCTCGGTCGACGCTGCGCGGATACGCCTTTCACAGCAAGCACGTCGTGTTTGCAATCGTGAGGGCACCGGTCCTAGAATTGTTCGTCGAAGAGGTCTAAGCTTTGAGTCGAGCTGGCGTTCTTTGCACCGCTCCACCGCTATTCAGTTTCGACGAGAACAAGATGCGTCGTCAGGTCAAGCCTTTCGTAACGGAATACCGCGGCAATGCCCGCCGCAGCAAAGACCTTCATTCCCCGGGTGATCTACAGTCGGACGCGCAGGCGCCACGAAGCCGTTCCTACGCCGAGGCGGAGAAGCTGTTCCAGAGCGAAACCCCCGACGATTCCTACGAGGCGGCGCTGCGTGCGGCCGACGCACTCTTCGATGCATCCCCCCGCCAGACCGAGCCGATGCACAGCCTAGGCGCTCCCGGGCCGCGGAAGGCCGCGCCCGTGTCCGCACCCTTCCGGATGCCGCCAGACGAGGTCGCGAAGGAGGTCTTCGCCGACGAGAACGCTGGGACGACGACAAGTGAGCCGTCCGATTGCAACGCAGCGGTCCCGCCCCGGCGCATCCTGCAGGCGATCGAGCCGCCTGCGGAGGATCGTTTCGCCGCACTCGAAGCGGAGCGGGCGCCCAAGCGCCGCGGCCGCAAGCCGGGCTCCAAGAACAAGCCGAAGATCGTCCTGGGCGACGATTGGGGAGTTCCGCGGCCGGCCTCGGCGGTGGTCTCGGCCCTGCCGGCCACCGCGCCCGCCGGACGGGCGACCGCGCGCGAACCCGTGTCGATCTTCATCGAGCCGGAGCCCGCCGAGATCGTCGATGCCGGGGAGGCGGTGGACGACGAGCAAACGATGCCGCAACCGCGTGGTCGCAACGACAAGTTCGGCTGGAAGCGGGCCGGCCTGCGGCCCGGCGAGCGCTGGAAGCGCCGCCTTCCGAAAGCTGCCTGGTAGCCGCGTCTCGAAGCCGACCGCTCTTCCAGCTTCGCAGGTCCTACCCCTTCGCTGCCCTTTGCGCGGCGGCGGGACGACCACATATGACGGGTGTGGTGCATCGGGCACCGCTGTCTCCAGGACCGTCCATGACGCCCCGCCCTCCGTTCTCTCTCATCCGCACCACGCGCAACGTCGCCGTGCTCGCCGCCCTCGCGATCACGGGCGCCACGTTGGCGCCGACCGTCGCCGACGCCCGCCTCGGCGGCGGCAGCTCGTTCGGCAGCCGCGGCGGGCGCACCTTCTCCCTGCCCTCAGCCACGCCGACGGCGCCGCGCATGGCGCCGATCGAGCGCTCGCAGACCGCCGCGCCGTTCAACGGCGGTTCGAGCTTCGGCGGCGCGCGCCCCGGATTCTTCGGCGGTGGCGGCTTCGGCCGCGGGCTGCTCGGCGGCTTCCTCGGCGCCGGGCTGTTCGGCATGCTGTTCGGCGGCGGCCTCACTGGCGGCCTGGGCGGCGGTTTCTCCCTCATCGGCCTGCTGCTGCAGCTCGGCCTGCTCTTCCTCGCCTTTCGCTTCATCACCGGCTTCTTCCGCAACCGGCAGCCGGCCTTCGGTGGGTCGGGCGGCGGGGGGATGTTTGGAGGCTCATCCCTCGGCGGCGGCGGGAATGCCACGCCCAACGCGGCGCCCGCGCGCCCGGTCGGCGCGCCGATCACCATCGGCCCCGACGACTACCAGGCCTTCGAGCGCCGGCTCGTCGAGAGCCAAGCCGCCTATTCGAGCGGCGACGTGCCCGGCCTTCGCCGGGTCGCGACCGCCGAGATGGCCGGCAACTTCGAGCAGGAGCTGAACGACAACCAACGACAAGGTGTCGTCAACAGGATCAGCGACGTCCATCTCGTCAGCGGCGATCTCTCCGAGGCCTGGCGCGAGGGCAGCAGCGACTATGCCACCGTCGCGATGCGCTTCTCGCTTATCGACGTCACGCTCGACCAGCGCTCACACCAGGTCGTGTCCGGAAACGCCAGCACGCCACAGACCGTGACCGAGGTCTGGACCTTCACGCGGCCCTCCGGGGCTCCGTCTCAAGCGTGGGTGCTCTCTGCGATCCAACAGGCCTAGGATCGACGAGGCGTGACTCGTGGGCGCGTTGGCGTAAGCTGACTTGCCCCTTCGGTCCGCGGCAGGGTCGCTCGCCATGACTCAGAACGTTCCGCCCCTCTTCTCCGAGGATGAGACCTCGCCGTTGCCGGACCATCCGGCAGCCGCTGTCGACACGCTGAAGCTGGCGATGCGGCGCGCGCGTTCCGACGATGCGGAGCGCTCCGGAGCACGGGCCGAACTTCGCGCCGCGCGTCTCGGCAGGCTCGAGATGCTTCAGGACGCTTTGCAGCCGCTCGTCGCGCAAATCCCGCCGGATGTCGACATGTTCGACATCGCGCTGGTGCCGAGTTCCGATCCGCGCCTGTTCATCGACATGATCGGTTTCGTCGAAACGAGTCGCGACGCTCGCGGCTACGTCCTGCAACAGGACACCCGACACGGACGCATCCGCGTGGCAGAGAGCGAGTCGCTCGACACGATGGTCGATGCCGTTACCGACTATGTCGCGCGGCGGCTGCTCGAGCGGGACAAGGCGCTGGCGTCCGATGCGCGGGCGCGGACCGTCACCAAGTGGACGGAAGGCGCACGGCGCCGAGACATCGAGCGCGAGCTTCCGGGGGGTCCGGGCACCGCGGCGGCTCGTCCTGCGGCGGACCCTGCGGTGTCGGTGTTCGAGACGTCCGGGGGGCTGGCGGCGGCGCCGAGGCGCGCCGCTCCCCTGCGCTGGGCCGGCATCGTTTTCGCCTTCCTCATCGATCTCCTGGGCGCGATCACGTTTTTCATGATCGTCGGTGCCATCGGCTGGTATGTCTGGAACCGCATGCACGCACCGATGTAGCCGGCGCGTTGGTGCGCCGGCGCGTTCTCGGTTATGAGGCTCGCCGCATGCCGCTCGTTTTCGTTATTTCTCCAAACGGTTCGGTCGCGGAGGAGCACCTTTGACCCAGCTGCTCGTCCGCGTCGCCGACGCCGGGGAGGCGGCTGTCGCGGCAGCGGCCGGCTTCGACATCGTGGAGCTGCGGCTCGCCGGCCTGCGCGACCCCGACCTCGCGACCGCCAGGGGCGTGCGCCTCGCCTTTCCCGGGCTGCTTCGTCTCAGTTTCGACGGCCTTGGCTTCGCCGTCGACCTGGTGGAGGGCGCGCTTTCCGTCGGCGCCGACGAGTTGGCCATGGCCATCGACGCCTCGCCCTCGTCGATCCCGGTGATCGATGCGGAGCGGCCGGCCAAGCTCGTCGCCGTGGCGCTGCTCGCCGTCGCCCCCGACACGGCCGAGGCGCTGCAACGGGTGCGACACCGCGTAGGGCGCGTCATGATCGAGAGCGGGCGCGCGGCGCGGTTGTTCGACCGCGCCGGCATCGCCCAGCTCGCCACCCTCGCCGATTCGTGCCGCGCCGCCGGACTCCCGTTCGGGTTCTCCGGTGGTCTCGAGCCGCCCGACATCCCCCGCCTCCTGCTGTTGCAGCCCGACGTGCTCGGCTTCGACACGGCGGTGCGGGGCAACCACAAGGCCGACGGCAAGCTGCTGCCGCACCTCCTCGACGCGATCCGCGCGCTGATCCCGCGCACAGGCGCCCCCGAGGCCGATTCGGACGACTCCATCGTGCACGACACGATCTTCGTGCGCGACTTCGCCGTGGCCCTCTCGATCGGCGCCTATCGCGCGGAGGAGCGGGCGCGCCAGCGCGTGCGCTTCTCCGTCGAAGCCCTGGTGTCGCGCCGCGCCGGGCCGCCGCGCGACATGCGCGACGTCGTCTCCTACGACGTGATCCTGGAGACGATCCGCGTCCTCGCCGAGCGCAGCCACGTCGCCTTCGTAGAGACGCTGGCCGAGGAGGTCGCCGTCTCGCTGCTCTCGCACGCCGCCATCGAGAGCGTGACGGTGAAGGTGGAGAAGCTCGACGTGATCGACGGGGCGGTCGGCGTCGCAATCACCCGGCGGCGGCTGGCCTGACGTGACCGCCTCCGCGCGCGAGAAGCGCGACGTCTTCTTCACCGCGCTCGCCACCGGCCCGCAGCTCATGGGCATCGTGAACGCCACTCCGGACTCGTTTTCCGACGGCGGCCGCTTCCTCGCGGCCGACGCGGCGCTGGCGGAGGCCCGGCGGCACGTCGCCGGCGGCGCGGCGATCGTCGACGTCGGGGCGGAGTCGACGCGGCCCGGCTTCGCGCCGGTGGCGGAGGCCGACGAGTTGGAGCGGCTCCGGCCGGTCCTTGCCTCCCTCATCGAGGAGCTCGACGTCGCCGTCTCGATCGACACGACCAAGGCCGCCGTGGCACGCGCCGCCTTGGCGGCTGGCGCCGCGCTGGTCAACGACCAGTGGGGCCTGCAGGGCGACCCGGCGATGGCCGACGTGGTCGCCGCGGCAGAGGCCGGCGTGGTGCTGATGCACAATCGCTCCGGCATCGACCAGGGCGCCGATGTCGTCGACGCCATGCGACGCTTCTTCGACCGCTCCCTCGCCATCGCCGAATCCGCCGGCATATCGCGCGCGAGGATCGTCCTCGATCCCGGCGTCGGCTTCGGCAAGAGCAAGGCGCAGAACGTCGCCGCGCTCGGCGCCGGCGTCGCTGCGCTGCGCGACAGCTACGGCCTGCCGGTGCTGGTCGGGTGCTCGCGCAAATCGCTGTTCGCCGCATTGATCGGCGCCACGCACGTCGAGAACCGCCTCGTCGGCACGCTGGCCGCCAATCTCGCCGCCGTCACGCGCGGCGCCGGCGTGCTGCGCGTGCACGATTGCGCCGAGCACCGCGACGCCCTCGCTGTTTTCCGCGCGATCCAGCATGGCTGAATGGAGCGCCATCGGGCTCGGCCTCGGCGGCAACCTCGGCGACCCCGCCGTCACCATCGCCTGCGCCACCGAGACCCTGCGCGAGCGCGGCCACGTGCGCATCGACCTCACGTCCTCGCTCTACCGCACCGCGCCGTGGGGACCGGTGGCGCAGCCCGATTTCGCCAACGCCTGCGCGCTCGGCACCACCGATCTCGCGCCGCGTGCCCTGCTCGCCGAGATCAAGGCGGTGGAGGCCCTGCTCGGCCGGGTCCAGGGCGAACGTTGGGGGCCCCGCGCCATCGACATCGACATCCTCTTCTACGCCGGCGCCAGCGTCGAGGTGCCCGACCTCGTCATCCCGCACCAGAGCCTCTTCGAGCGCGCCTTCGTGCTGGTGCCGCTGGCCGAGATC
>CAZZWW010000228.1:0-5374 GCA_964657815.1 Vulcanimicrobiota bacterium
CGAGATGGCGCTGGTCGCCGAGACGCTGCGTCCGGGCACCGCCATCGCCCGCGAGCCGACCAGCGTGCTCAAGGTGCCCCGCACGCTCTACCGGCGCATCCTGGCCGAATATCCCGAGAGTGCGGCACGCGTCCGCGCCAACACCGCCGCCAGGCTCTTCGCCATACGCGGCGAGCTCGAGGGTCTGCGCCGGGCGATGACGGCGGCGGGTTGAGCGTTCCGCGCTTCGACGAGGGGCGGCTGGCGCGCTTCGGTGACCGCCTCGCCGCCGACGTCGAGGCCGGCACGATCCCCGGTGCCGATGTCCTGATCGGCCATCGCGGCGGCGATCTGTGGCGGTGCTGCGTCGGCTTCCGGAACGTGGCCTCGCGCGATCCGCTGCGCGAGAATGCGGTGTGGCGTATCTTCTCGATGACCAAGGTGCTGGTCTCGGCCGCCGCGCTGGTGCTGGCGGAGCGGGGCCTGCTGCGCCTCGACCAGCCTGTGGCCGACTTCATCCCCGCCTTCGCCGACCTCCGCGTGCTGCGCGCCGACGGCACGCGCGAGCCGGCCGCCGCGGCGCCGACGGTGCAGGACCTGCTGCGCCACACCGCCGGTCTCGCTTACGCCTATCTCGGCGACAGTCCGGCGCAGCGTGCGCTCGCCGCCGACGGCTTCTTCCGCGAGGACCTCGACAACGCGGCGTTCGCCGACCGCCTTGCGGCGCTGCCGCTGGAGCACCAGCCCGGAACCACCTGGCATTATTCCCACGCCACCGACGTGCTCGGCCGCGTGCTGGAGGTCGCCGCCGGCGCCGCCGACCTGCAGGGCGTGCTCGACGACACGCTGCTGGGCCCGCTCGGCATGGTGGAGACGCTGTTCGTCCTGCCACGATCGGCGGCGGCGCGCGTCGCCGAGCCGCTGCCGCAGGCGGCGGGGCAAAGGCCGGTGTTCAGCGATCCTTCCATTCCGCGTCGCGGCCAACGCGGCAACGGAGGCCTCGTCTCGACGACGGCGGATTACGCCCGCTTCCTCCACGCCATGCTGTGCGAGGGTCGGCACGAGGGCGAGCGGGTTCTCGCGCCCGCCACCGTGCGGCTGATGACGGCGGATCACCTCGGCGCCATCGGGCGCGGCGCGTACTATCCGCCGGGACCGGGCTATGGCTTCGGTCTCGGTGTCGCCGTGCGGCTGGTGCCCGGCGAAGCACCCTTCCCCGGGTCGATCGGCGACTTCTGGTGGAGCGGCGTCGGCGGCACCTACTTCTGGGTCGATCCGGCAGCGGGCTTCTTCACGATCCTGATGATGCAGACCTCATCAGCCGAGCAGCGCCACCACTATCGGACGTTGGCGCGCACGATGATCTACGCGGCGCTCGATACCGAGCGGATCTAGATCCTACTGCTCGTCCAACGGATCCATCGCGCGGGGCTGCCGCGGCGCGGTGTAGCCGCCGTCGTCGCCACCACCCTGGTCGACGTCCATGCTGTCGTCGCGGCGCTGGCGTGAGGCGCGCTTGGGCGCCGGGGCGTCGTCGCCGCCGTCCTTGTAGCCGGCCTCGGAGGTGCCGGCGAGGCGGGTCGCGAAATAGGCGATGGTGCGCGAATACACCTTGCTCTTGTTCCACTCCTGGATGGCGGCGAAGTTCGGCTCGCCCGGGGCCCAGCCGGCGCCGCGCTGCCAGCCGTGCTGCTGCAGGAAGTGCGCCGTCGAGGCCAGCACGTCGGCGGCGTTGTGGTTGAGGTCGGGCGAGCCGCCGCCGCCGTAGGCCACGGCGGACTTGAGGTAGGTCGAGGGCATGAACTGGGTCTGCCCGATCTCGCCGGCCCAGGCCGAGCGGGACGATCCCGAAGCGGCGCCGCGCTGCACCATCTTCAGCGCGTCGAAGAGCTCGGCGGTGAACATCTCGGAGCGGCGGCAATCGTAGGCCAGCGTGGCGATCGAGCGGATCATCGAGAAGTTGCCGCTGGTCGAGCCGAAGTCGGTCTCGAGGCCCCAGATCGCGAGCAGTACCGGCGGCGACACGCCGTAGCGCGCCTCGATGCTCTTGAAGATGGGGGCGTAGCGTTTCTCCAGCGCGTGGGCGCGGCCGAGCCGCGGCGGCACCATGCGCTGCGAGAACTGCTCGAAGCTCTGGCGGAACACGCCTTGGCCGTGGTCGCGCCGCACCACGGACGGATCGAGGGTGACGCCGGACAAGCCCTCCTCGACCGCGTTGGCCGAGATGCCCTGGGCGATCGCCTCCTGCTTGATCTTGGCGAGCCAGGACGGGAAGTCGCCGTGGCAGCCGTTCGCCGCCAGGGCCGGACCGGCCGAGACCAGGCCAGCCAATGTGAAAACCAAAGCCAGACGCTTGCGCATCGTCCCCTCCGCCGTAGGCCGAGCAAAAGCAGCCTTCTGCGGCAGAGGCAAGGCGACGCGCGCCGCCCTTTGGCCCAAGGGCTGCTTGCCGCTCCGGCACATCACCGGAGGTCCCATGCGCTTCAAGCTCGGCTGCACACTATCCTACACGACCAAGAACGACATGCCGTTCCTGTTCAACGTGGAGGCGCAGCGCTTCGGCGCGCAGACGATCGAGCACGAGAGTCTGACGACGACGCCCGAGGCCGGGCTCGATATCTGGGTCATGCCCGAGAGCGGCAACCGCTACGTCCGCGTGCTGGCGCCGACGGGCAAGTTCACGCTGGACTACGAGGCGACCGTCGACCTGAACTACACGCTGGAGGACCCGGTGCTGGTCACCGAGCTGATGCCGAGCACGCTGCCGCTCTCGGTGTTCCCGCACCTCTACCCGAGCCGGTACTGCCAATCCGACAAGCTCGAGCGCTTCGCCAACACAACCTTCGGCCATTGTGCGCCGGGCTACTTCCGCGTCGCCGAGATCTGCAACTGGATCCACGGCTACGTCGCCTACGAAGGCGGCGTGTCCGACGCGATGACCTCGGCCTTCGACACGGTGACCCAGCGCGCGGGCGTCTGCCGCGACTTCTCCCACCTCGCGGTGGCGCTGTGCCGGACCATGGCGATCCCGGCGCGCTACGTCAGCGCCTATGCCTTCCGCCTGCGGCCGCCCGACTTCCACGCCGTGTTCGAGGCGTTCCTGCTGGGGCCGAACGGTCCGGGCTGGTACATCTTCGACGCCACCCGCATGGCCGATCCTTCGGGGTTGGTCCGCATCGGTGTCGGCCGCGACGCCGCCGACGTGGCTTTCGCCAGCCCCTACGGCGCGTGCCAGTACGATGCGCCGAAGGTGTGGATCGAGGCGGTCGACCCTGCGCCGGAGGCGACGGTGCAGGCGGTGCTGACCGAGCCCTTCGCCGGGTAGGATCGGCTTAACGCGAGACGTCTAGGCTACCGGGCTCGTCCCGGAGCCGTTTCCTTGCGCCAGATCGAGCCCATCCAGATCCTTCGGGCGATCGCCGCCCTGACCGTGGTCGTCGGCCACGCGCAGACCGAGGCGCTCGTGGCCGCGGCCAAGCACGGCGCGGCGTTCTCGCCGTCGCACCTGCTGCCCTGGGGCGCCGGCGTCGACCTGTTCTTCGCCATCTCCGGCTTCATCATGGTGGTGGCGTCGGAGCGGCTGTTCGCGGCGCCGGGCGGCGCCGGCACCTTCGTGGCAAGGCGGCTCAAGCGCATCGTGCCGCTGTACTGGCTCGCGACGACGCTCTACGTCGCCATCGAGTTCGCCACCCGCAAGCACGTCGGCGGGCTCGACCTCGCCGCCTCCTACCTGTTCTGGCCGCGCGACGTCTACGGCGACGGCGTGCTGCGCCCGATCTACGCGCTCGGCTGGACCTTGCAGTACGAGATGCTCTTCTACGCGCTCTTCGCCGCCTTCGTCGCGCTGCCGCGGCGATGGTGCGTGGCAGCCGTCTCCATGGTGCTTGCGGCCGGCGTCGCAGCCGGCCGATCGTGGCCCCTGCCAGCTGGACCGCTCGCCTTCTGGACGCAGCCGATCGTGCTGGAGTTCGCCTTCGGCATGGCGATCGGCCTGGCATGGCGCGAAGGATTGCGGCTGCCGACCTGGGCGCGGGCGGCACTGACCGTCGCCGCCATTGCAGCGCTGGCGTTCGACGGCCTCGACGCTGCCCACAAGGCGGTCACCTGGATCACGCCGACCGACGGCACCCGCGTGCTCGCCTGGGGCGTGCCGACCGCGGTGCTCGTCGCGGCCGCGGCATTGGGCAAGCGGAGCGGCTCGCCCCGGGCGCTGGTCGGCCTGGTGGCGTTGGGCGACGCGTCCTACGCGCTCTACCTCGTCCACCCTTTCGTGGTGCTCACGCTCATGCGGCTCTACGCGGCGGCAGGCTTGGCCGGGCCGCTCGGTTACTGGCCGTTCGTCGGTGCCAGCCTCGCCCTGGCGATCACCGCCGCCCTCGCCGTGCACCGCTGGATAGAGCTTCCGGCCGCACGCGCGCTGGCGCCGCGGCGGCTCGAGGGCAAGTCGGTGCTCGCCATGGCGGACAGCGGATAGCTATCAGATCGTTCGCGCATCGAATTGCGCGAAGGCTCGATCTGTCGTCACGAGGCTCATGTCATCGAGCAAGGCCTGCGCCGCAAGCATCCGATCGACGCGCGAGTCGGCAAAGACCCGCCAGACGAAGGCGTGGCTATCGCGCAGGATTTTCAGCGTCGCCTTCCCAAAGCCGCAACTCGTCCTCGGGGAGAGGGTCGAAGAAGAAGGCGTCCGGGATCGGCGGGTAACGGCCGGCGAGGGCGCCGAACAGCGGTCGCTTCTTCGACAACCCGGTCAACGTCGCGACCGGCTCTTTCCCACGCGCGATCGCGATCTCCTCGCCCGCTTGCGCGCGCACGGTCAGCTTGGACAGTTGCGTCTCGGCTTCGTGGATGGTGACGGTCGCCATCGTCGTCCTCCGTTAGCAACTAAGCTAACGGCCTGAGCGGCCGTCGAGCCCCATCCGAAGGATCACGCCGCCTGCTTGCGCGGCAGGATCAGCTTGCGGTTCACCAGCGCCTCGGCGATCTGCACGGCGTTGAGCGCCGCGCCCTTGCGCAGGTTGTCGGAGACGCACCAGAGGACGAGGCCGTTGTCCACGGTCGGGTCGTCGCGGATGCGCGAGATGTAGGTCGCGTCCTCGCCGGCCGCCTCGTGGGGCGTGATGTAGCCGCCCTTTTCACGCTTATCGATGACCAGACAGCCCGGCGCCTCGCGCAGGATGTTGCGTGCCTCCTCCGCCGAGATCGGGTTCTCGAACTCGATGTTGACCGACTCGGAATGGCCGATGAAGACCGGCACCCGGACGCAGGTGGCGGTCAGCTTGATCTTGGGATCGAGGATCTTCTTGGTCTCGACGACCATCTTCCACTCTTCCTTGGTGTAGCCGTCCTCCATGAAGACGTCGATCTCGGGGATGACGTTGAAGGCGATCCGCTT
>CAZZWW010000229.1:0-5372 GCA_964657815.1 Vulcanimicrobiota bacterium
TTTGGGACCTCGAGGCCGCGCGCAGCGGCGTGCCCGTCTGGCGCAGCGCCGGCCTCGCACGGCCCAAGCCCGCCGTCACCGCGTTCACGATTTCGGTGGGGACGCCCGACGCCATGGCCGCGGCGACGCGCAAGGCGGCGGCGCGACCGCTGCTCAAGGTGAAGCTCGCCGGCGCCGGTGACCGAGATCGCATCGCCGCGGTGCGCGCCGCCGCGCCGAACGCCACGTTGATCGTCGACGCCAACGAAAGCTGGGCCGACGACGACCTCGCGGCGATGATCGCGTTCTGCGCCGAGCACCGCGTGGCACTGATCGAGCAGCCGCTGCCGGCCGGCGCCGATGCCGCGCTCGCCAGCGTGCCCCACCTCGTGCCGGTCTGCGCCGACGAGAGCGTCCACGATCGCCACGACCTCGCCGCGCTGCGCGGGCGCTACGACGCCGTCAACATCAAGCTCGACAAGGCCGGCGGCCTGACCGAGGCGCTGGCCATGGTCGCGGGCGCGGAGGCGGCGGGCTTCGCCATCATGATCGGCTGCATGGTCGGCACCTCGCTCGCCATGGCACCCGCGCTGCTGCTGGCCGGACGAGCCCAGTTCGTCGACCTCGATGGGCCGCTGCTGCTAGCCCATGACAGGCCGGAAGGCCTCGTGTTCGAAGGATCGACGGTCCACCCTCCGGCGGCCGGCCTTTGGGGCTGACACTGATCATCAACAAGCGCCCTAACCCTTGTCATCGCAGCGCAACACGACTCTGATCTAGCGTTCTCGTTGATCCTCACCGACGCAGGTCCCGCGTGAACGACGACCCGGACGCCACCCACTACCGCACGCTGTTCGTGTCGGACCTGCACCTCGGCAAGCGCGGCTGCCAGGCCGACCTGTTCCTCGACTTCCTGCGCTACCACGACGCCGACACGATCTACCTCGTCGGCGACATCATCGACGGTTGGGCCCTGAAGGGCGGCTGGTTCTGGCCGCAGTCGCACAACGACGTCATCCAGAAGCTGCTGCGCAAGGTGCGCAAGGGCACCCGCATGATCTTCGTGCCGGGCAACCACGACGAGTTCGCTCGCGACTACCTCGGCATGAACTTCGGCGGCGTCGAGGTGATGGACTCTGTCGTCCACGAGATGGCGACGGGCCAACGCTTCCTGGTCATCCACGGCGACCAGTTCGACATCGTGGTCACCCACAGCCGATGGCTCGCCCTGCTCGGGGACTGGGCCTACGAATTCGCGCTGTTCTCGAACCGCTGGTTCAACAAGGGCCGCCGGGCGCTGGGCTTCCCGTACTGGTCGTTCTCGGCCTGGGCCAAGCTCAAGGTGAAGGATGCGGTGAACTTCATCGGCTCGTTCGAGACGACGCTGACCGAGGAGGCCCGCAAACGCGACTGTCAGGGCGTCGTCTGCGGCCACATCCACCACGCCGTCATCCGCGACATGAACGGCATCACCTACGTGAACGTCGGCGATTTCGTCGAATCCTGCACCGCCGTGGCCGAGCACGCCGACGGCAGGCTCGAGATCATCCAATGGCAGACGACCGGCGCCGACCAGAAGTTCGCCGCGGCCCATTCTGCGCAGGCGGTGCCTTCGCGCGCACCGGCTCAAGCCACCGCCTGATGCGCATCCTGATCGCGACCGACGCCTTCCGGCCTCAGGTCAACGGCGTGGTCCGGTCGCTGGAGCAACTGGCGGAGGCGGCCAAAGGCCTAGGCGTCACGATCGAGTTCCTGAGTCCCCAGGGCTTCCCGACGATCCCAATGCCGACCTATGCCGAGATCCGGCTGGCTCTGACCGGCCTTCGCGGCATCGCCGATCGCATCGCCGCGATGGAGACGGCCGGCGGCTTCGACCACATCCACATCGCGACCGAAGGTCCGATCGGCCACGCCGCGCGCCGCTACTGCCTGCGCCACGGGCGCGCGTTCACGACGAGCTATCACACGCGTTTCCCCGAATACATCTCGGCCCGCTCGCCGGTGCCGGAAGCGCTGACCTATGCCCTGCTGCGCCGCTTCCACGGCGCAGCGGACGGCACCATGGTCGCGACCCCGACCCTCATGCGGGAACTCGGCGCGCGGGGCTTCCCGCGGCTGATGCGGTGGTCGCGCGGGGTGGACTGCACGCGCTTCCATCCGGCCAAACGAGGAGAGTGGCGGCTGCCGCGCCCGATCTTCCTCTACGCCGGCCGCCTGGCGCCGGAAAAGAACCTCGACGCCTTTCTCTCGCTCGACCTGCCCGGCTCGAAGGTCCTGGTCGGCGACGGTCCCTCGGCCGTGAGCCTGCGCCGCCAATATTCCTCCGCGCACTTCCTCGGCCTGCGCAAGGGCGAGGATCTGGCGCGCACCTACGCCTCGGCCGACGTCTTCGTTTTTCCCAGCCGCACCGACACGTTCGGCATGGTGCTGCTGGAAGCCATGGCGAGCGGCCTGCCTGTCGCGGCGCTGCCGGTGCCGGGGCCCCTCGACGTCATCGGCGACAGCGGCGCGGGCGTGCTCGACCGTGATCTCCGCGCCGCCTGCCTCGCCGCTCTCGCCATCCCGCGCGAGCGGGCGCGAGCGCACGCCGAGACCTTCACCTGGGAAGCGGCGACGCGACAGTTCCTGGAGAACGTCGCGGCGGCCAAGGCCGGACACGCGGCGCGTGCCGATGGGGCGGCGGGGCCGTCAGGAAAACAGGGCCAGCTTCTCCGCGAGCGCCAAGCCGTCAAGCGCTGACAGCGCGGCCAGCCGCGAGTCGTCGGAGGCGGGACGCGCAAGCGAAGGCGGCAGCTCGGCCCGCGGCATGCGCACCTGAGGCGGCGCAACCGACGCCGGTGGCGCATTCCCGACCGTCGGTTCGAGCCTTCGGGCCTCGACGCCGGGCAGCGCCGTCGGCAGCGCGGCGACACGCGCCGCCTCGGGCTTGGTCGGGATCACGCTCCGCCCCGGGCCGCGCATCATCCCGGCCACCGCGCGGGCCTGATGGTCGACCGACTCGGGGAAGCGCGGATCGACGCCGGCCTCGCGCATCTCGCCCGACAGCGTCTCGAGCTGCCCGGCGATCTCCTTGACGCGCTGCATCAGCATGCGGATGGACGGATCGGACGGCGGCAGCGCGGGCTGCTGGGCACCGGCCACCACCGTCTCGATGCGCGCCATGGCGTCGAGCAGCTGGCGCAGCTCGGCGGTGCGGTTGCGGCGGGCGAACTCGCCTAAGAACCAGCGCCCGCGCACCGTCTCGGTCACGGCCGCCTCGATGGTCTCGTAGTCGGTCTCGCTCATGCCTTGCGGTGGCGGCAGCGTCGCCATGGCTCTCGATCTTTGTTCGAATCAGACGAAAAAGAATTGAGCAGCCCGACCGCACGGGCAAGCCGAAAGTCGACCTTTGCTCCCTTGCTTCCCGCCGCGCCGACGTGGCAACAGCGGCGACCGGCGAAAAGCCGAACACGATCATCAGGGAAGGGAACGTCATGCCGACCGACATCGAGATCGCGCGCGCCACGAAGCCCGAGCCGATCGCCGCCGTCGCCGAGCGTCTCGACATCCCGGCCGACGCGCTGATCCCCTACGGGCGCGGCATCGCCAAGATCGACACCAAGTTCGTCGAGAACGCCGGCAAGTCCGGCAAGAAGGGCAAGCTGATCCTCGTCACCGCCATCAACCCGACGGCGGCGGGCGAAGGCAAGACGACCACCACCGTCGGCCTCTCCGACGCGCTGCGCCAGATCGGCAAGAAGTCGGCCGTCGCCATGCGCGAGCCCTCGCTGGGACCGTGCTTCGGCGTCAAGGGCGGCGCCGCCGGCGGCGGCTACTCCCAGGTGATCCCGATGGAGCAGATCAACCTGCACTTCACCGGCGACTTCCACGCCATCACCGCGGCCAACAACCTGCTCGCGGCGCTGATCGACAACCACATCTACCACGGCAACAAGCTCGGCCTCGACGCGCGCCGCATCTCCTGGGCCCGCGCCGTGGACATGAACGACCGCTCGCTGCGCGACATCGTCATCGCGCTCGGCGGCCCGGCCAACGGCTATCCGCGCCAGACCAAGTTCGACATCTCGGTGGCCTCCGAGATCATGGCCGTGTTCTGCCTCGCCAAGAACATCGCCGACCTGCAGGAGCGGCTGGCGAAGATGATCGTCGGCCTGACGTCCGAGAAGAAGCCGGTGACCGCCGCCGACCTGCAGTCGGTCGGCTCGATGACCGTGCTGCTGCAGGACGCGCTGATGCCCAACCTGGTGCAGACGCTGGAGGGCACGCCGGCCTTCATCCACGGCGGCCCCTTCGCCAACATCGCCCACGGCTGCAACTCGGTCATCGCCACCAACCTCGCGCTCGACCTCGCCGACTACGTCGTGACCGAAGCCGGCTTCGGCGCCGACCTCGGTGCGGAGAAGTTCTTCGACATCAAGTGCCGCCAGGCCGGATTGCACCCGGAGGCGGCGGTGATCGTCGCCACCGTGCGCGCCCTGAAGATGCACGGCGGCGTCGACAAGAAGGAGCTCGGCAAGGAGAACCTCGAGGCCTTGAAGAAGGGCATGGCCAACCTCGGCCGGCACATCGAGAACGTGAAGAAGTTCGGCGTGCCGCCGATCGTGGCGATCAATGCCTTCACCTCCGACACGGACGCCGAGTTCGACCTCATCAAGAAGAGCTGTTCGGAAGAGTTCGGCACCGAGGCGGTGCTGTGCAAGCACTGGGCGGACGGCGGCAAGGGTGCGGTGGAGCTGGCCGAGAAGGTCGTCGCCATCACCGACAAGGGCGAGAGCGCCTACAAGCCGCTCTACGATCTCGACATGAAGATCGCCGACAAGATGCGGAAGGTCGCGACCGAGATCTACCGCGCCAAGGACATCGCGATCGAGGCCAAGGCCCGCACCGCGATCAAGGGCTTCGAGGACCTCGGCTACGGCAACCTGCCGATCTGCGTGGCCAAGACGCAGTACTCGTTCTCGGCCGACGCCAAGGCGCTGGGCGCGCCGACCGACCACGTCCTGCCGATCGTCGACGCCCGGCTTTCCGCCGGTGCCGGCTTCGTCGTGCTGACCTGCGGCGACATCATGACCCTGCCCGGCCTCCCGGCCGAGCCCAGCGCGCACAAGATCGGTTTGGATGCGAACGGGCTGATCGACGGGCTGTTCTAGGCTCGATCTCTGTCGTTCCGGGGCGCCGAAGGCGAACCCGGAACCCATTGCATCCGCAAGATCGAGCGCTCTTCGGGCGAGCGCAATGGGTTCCGGGTTTCCGCTTCGCTCCATCCGGAATGACAATGGTTGGAGCGTGTCCGCCTCACTCGCCCTTGTCGAAATCCTTCGGGTCGAAGCTGCGGTGGGTCGAGCAGAACTCGCAGGTGACGCCGATCTTGCCGTCGTCGCCGATCATGTCGG
>CAZZWW010000230.1:0-5367 GCA_964657815.1 Vulcanimicrobiota bacterium
TGATCGCCTTGGCGCGGACGTCCTCGGGGCGGATCCCGCGGGCGAGGCCGCCGGGGCCGGTTCCTCCTTCTTCTCGACGCTCGCCACGTCGGTGGTCTCGGTCAGCTCGGGATAGGTCCCGATCATGGAAGCCCCGAGCAGCGGCTTGAAGGCCCCCTGGTGGCAGGTCGTGCAGTTCACCTTGGGCACGTCCCCGTGCGGTCCGAGCCGATTGGCCGGGAACACGCCGTTCAGGCTTTCGAGGAAGTTGGCATTGACGTCCCGCACCATGCGGATGCCGTACCAGGCGTTGACGCGTTGCGGCGTCGACTGGCTCCAGTTCGAGAAGGCCCGCGTGTTGTGGCAATAGGTGCAGTTCACGCCGAGCGCGGTGCTCATGTGCATCATGAGCGAGTAGGTGCCCTCGGTCTGCTTGATCGACTGGTGGTCCGTGCCCGCCAGCGGCACGGTGGCGTTGACGCGGATTTCCTTGGCCTGCTGGAGGTAGGGGGTCAGCGGATCCGTCGGCAGCGACGAGTTGCCGGCGAGCACGGCCGGCACGGCCATCTGGGCGGGCGTGCCGGGATTGTTGAACCAGATGTAGGCCGGCACGGGCTGGCCGCGGTGACAGGTCCAGCAGGTCACCCCGACGTTGGCGACGTGCGACTTCCAATCGGCGTTGATGTGCCGGGTCATCTGCAGCATGCGCCGCGCCACGCGCTTGGTGTAGAGCGCGTCGGAGGCGAAGTTGCCCTCGTTGCCGTGGCAATAGGCACAGCCCTGCTGCGGCGCGACCCAGGTGGCGAAGCTCGCCATGACACGGTTGAACTCGGCCGCGTCGATGTCGCCGAGGACCTTGAGGTTCTTGTAGACGTCCTTGGCCTTGGTCCCGCTCTTCTCGGCCGGGTCGATCGCGTCGGGCAGCGCGTTCTTCTGCGCCGCCAGCGCGAGTTCGGCGCGATGGTAGATCAGGTCCATGCCGGTGCCGCGATAGCCGTGCTGCACCGTCTCGGTGCGCGGAGACTGGAAGGTCCCGAACACGATCAAGCCGAAGGCCACGACCGCAAGGGCGCCGCCGATCCAGATGCCGATACCGATCTTCTTCATTGGGGCGCTCCCGTCAGCGTGCGGGGATCCACCACCGGCGGACCGGAGTGCGGGTATTGCGGGGCGACGCCGTGCTTCACGGCCCAGAGGTACCAATTGTCGACAGCGGTGCCGGAGAGGAGGATGCCGATACCGCCGACGAGCGGGGTCAGCACCGCGAACCACCAGGCCCATCGATGGACGGATTCCATCGTGGCGTTGAAGCCCATGGTCCAGCGCCAGAACAGCGCGGCGCGCTCGGCCGCCGTGCCGCGGTCGACGATCTGCTCGATCTCGCGCTCGCCGCCGAGTCGGCTGACCGCGAGGATGGTGGCGCCATGCATGGCGAAGAGCAGCGTCGAGCCGTAGAGGAAGGCGATCGAGAGCATGTGGAAGGGGTTGTAGAAGAGGTTGCCGTAGCGCAGCGAGAACGCCGCGGTCCAGTCGAGGTGCGGGAAGATGCCGAAGGGCACCGCCTCGCCCCAGCTCCCCATCAGCAGCGGCCGGATGAAGCCGAGCACCAGGTACAGCCAGATCGCCGATAGGAAGGCCCAGGCGGCGTGCGTGCCCATACCGAGGATCTTCGCGCGACGGTAGATACGCGCCCACCACAGCAGGATGGAGGTGGTCAGGAAGAAGCCGGCGATCTGCCACCAGCCGCCCTGGTCGAGCGGGCAGATGATGCAGAGCCCCATGGAAGGCGGCGGCGGCTCGAGCGCGAGCCAGGGCAGCTGGCGCACGAACTGGACCGGATCCCAATTCACCGAGGCCCACATGTTGAGGCCGATGATCTCAAAGGCGAGCACGCCGCAGAGGAGCGAGGCGACGCCGAGGACCCCCAGATAGACCGGCCCCACCTGGGCGTCTCCGATCATCCCGGCCCAGTAGCTGAACCAAGGCGAACCGATACGTTCCTTGTTGCCGTGGCCCGGCAGGGCGACGCCGAGATAGAGCGGTCCGCGGACCTGAACCTGCGTGAAGATGTTCTGATATTCGGCCATCACACCCTCCTCAGCGCCAGATCGGCAGGTTGAGCCACCACGACCACCATTCCGGCCAGCCGCGCGTCCAGAACGGACCCGAGATCACGATGCAGACCGCGCTCCAGAAGCCGGCCGAGAGCGCGAGGAACAGGCCGAGGCGGTGGATTCCGAGGGTGCCGATCGACCAGCCGATGTAGTCGCGAAACACCGTGTTCTCGTGTTCAGGCGTCTTGACCCTCTGGCCCTTCTGCGGGTTGGTCGAGGACAAGACCAGCGAGCCGTGCAGCGACAACGCCAGCGTCGTGGCGAAGAAGAAGGTCACACCCAGCATGTGCGCGGGATTGTAGTGGAAGTGGAGGTATTGGTAGCCGGTGTTCGACACCCAATCGAGGTGCGACAGGATCCCGTAGGGAAAGCCGAAGCCCCAGGCGCCGAGGAGGACCGGCCGCACCACCTCGAGGGTGACGTAGGCCAGGATGGCGACGGAGAAGGCGAAGGGCACGTGGAGGCCGATGCCGAGCTTGCGGCAGATCTCCACCTCGCGCAGCGCCCAGGATCCGAACGCGCCGATCGCGCTGATCGTGATCAGCTGCCAAAGGCCGCCCTCCTTCAGCGGCGCGAGCGCCAAGCCGTAGGAGATGTCGGGTGGCGCGATGTTGATCTGCCAGATGTTCCAGGTCGGGCCGAGCGCAGCGCCGTAGATGATCAGCGCCGTGCCGATGAACGAGAAGAAGATGGTCGTGACGCCGAAGAAGCCGACGTAGAACGGCCCGACCCAGAAGTCGAAAAGGTCGCCCCCGACCAGTGTGCCGCCGGGCACACGATATTTCCGCTCGAAGCTGAGCATCGCCATGGATATGCCTCCCCGCACGGTGCGTCGGGGTCCTTAGGCCGCGGCGACGTGCTAATGCTTTTATTTTGTTGGGCCAAACAGTCGTCGTCATTTTCATGACGACGGGCGGGGAGCCCCGACCGTCGTCATTGTCTTGTAGCGAACCAGGGGGTCCGCGGTGCGCTAATGCGCCGGTGCGGGGACCGGCGACATCTGGCTCGCCGCAGCAGCCTGCTTCGCATGCGATCCTTCAAGCCAGTTGAAGCGATCGGTCGAGAGCAGGATGAAGTGGATCAGCAGAGCCAGCGCGAAGAGGAACGTGAACAGGGCGACCAGCGTCCTGCGGGGATCGAAAAGCAGCCAAACACGCCACATGGTATGATCTCCCCTTAACCGAGCATGGTGAACGCGTGATGGAGCAAGTCCATCGAGGTCTTGTAGCCGTTCGGACCCGGGATCCACGGACGCCACAGCCACACCAGAATGTGCGCGATGATCGCGATCACAGTAAAGGCGATGAAGCTGGTGACGAAGATGGAGTGGAATTCACGTGCTTCCGGTTCCGTCATGCCTGAAATGGAGACGTCGCGTCCCGGGACTTCAGCCATGTTACCCTCCCTACTTAGGCCCCTAGGGGCAGTTACCGCGACCGTCTCTGCGGCAGGATTGCCGGGGCACCATGCCCCGACGGCTTATGCGTCCGGAAACCGGACGTATAACTCTAGCGCGGCCTCAGCCCGCGAGGGCGATGCGCGCGGTGGTGCCGGCGGCCTTCCAGGCCTCGGCGAAGAGCGGGCGACGCGACGCCGCATTGTGCCAGAAGTCCGGGCTCAAACGGCGTGAGGCGGCGGCGAAGACGCAGGCCGGCAGGCAGATCGCGAAGATCGCGCGGAACTGCAGGCTGTCCCAGTCGCGGCCGGCACGCTCGTTGGCGGTCATAAAGGTCATGCAATCCTCCTGGGGAGATCGGGTGCGGTGCGGCTGGCGGCGGTCACGCGGGCTGCCCCGCGGCGAAGAGCGAGGCCGAGGCCTCGACGTGGTCGGATGTCACGCGGGCCTCGCCCTCACGCTCCGCGGCGCGTTCGGCGGCGTCACGGAACCGCTTGGCGGCGGAGATGCGCACCAGCACGGGCTGCGCCTCGACGAGCGTCTCGAGCGCGGCGCGGGCGTCGTCGTCCCATGCCAGGCTGGCGTGTCGCGCGCCGAGCCGGGCCGGCGTCGCCTCGACCTTGTCCATGGCGGAGGCCAGCGGGATCATGTGGAAGAGCGCGTCGAACAGCGCGTTGCAGACCTCCTGCACGATCCAGGTGGCGCCGGAATAGCCCATCACCGGGGTACCGGTGTGACGGCGGATGATGGCGCCGGGGAAGCTCAGCGGAATGTAGGTCGCGCGCGATCCGGCCTCGGCGAGATACATGCGCTCGTTGAACGAGCCGAACATCACCAGCGGCGGCTTCTTGTGGCAGAGCGCGCGCACCTCGTCGTTCTGCGGCTTGACGCCGGGCTTGCGCGCCACCGCGAAGCTGCAGGGCAGCCCCATCTCGTCCTCGAGGAAGTGCCGCACGCCGCGGGAATAGGTTTCGGTGGCGACGATCGCGAAGCTGGCGGTGCCGAAGAAGTCCTGCGTCACCGAGCGCCACAGATCCCACAGAGGCTTGATCGTGGTGTGTTTCTCGCGCTCGATGAAAGGCTCTGGATCGAGGCCGAGCAGCTCGCCCAATTTGCGCAGGAACTTGGTGGTGGAGTGCAGGCCGATCGGCGCCTGCAGGTAGGGGCGGTCGAGCCCCTCGCAGAGCAGGCGGCCGAACTCGCGGTAGAGGCAGATGTTGACCTCGGCGTCCGCAAGCTTGCCGACGTCGGCGACGTGGCTGCCGAGCGGGAAGGTCATTGCCACCTCGGCGCCGATGCCTTCCACCATGCGGCGGATCTCGGCGACGTCGGAGGGCATGTTGAACGTGCCGTAGATCGCCCCGATGATGTTGACCTTCGGCTTCGCACCTTCCTTGCGGGGCTTGGCCGCCGGCATCTTCTTCGGCCCGAACTCGGTCCAAAGCCAGTTGATGGCGCGGTCGGCGGCCTGCCACTGATCCTCGTCGATCGTGCGCGGCAGGAAGCGCTTGATGTTGGTGCCTTCCGGCGTGACGCCGCCGCCGATCATCTCGGCGATCGAGCCCGTCACCACCACGGCCGGCTCGTCGGGATTGAGCACCTTGTGGGCGCGGCGCATCGCGCCTTCGGTACCGGTCTTGCCGAGTTCCTCCTCAGAGAGACCGGTGACGACGATCGGCAGTTCGTGCGGCGGCAAACCGTCGGTGTAGTGCAGCACCGCCGTGACCGGCAGGTTCTCGCAGCCGACCGGGCCGTCGATGACGACCTGCAGCCCCTTGATCGCGGTGAACGCGTAGACCGCGCCCCAGTAGCCGCCGGCCCTATCGTGATCGAGGACGAGCATCAGGCCGGCCCTCCCAGATCCTGGGTCGAGGCGGC
>CAZZWW010000231.1:0-5362 GCA_964657815.1 Vulcanimicrobiota bacterium
AGGACGAGCAGCCCTCGGCCTTCTCGCCCAAGACCGGCCTGTTCTACGTGCCGACGAACCACGTCTGCATGGACTACGAGCCCTTCAAGGTCTCCTACACCCCGGGTCAGCCCTACGTCGGCGCCACCCTCTCGATGTACGCCGCTCCCAACAGCCATGGCGGGATGGGCAACTTCATCGCTTGGGACGCCACCAAGGGTAAGATCGTGTGGTCGGATCCCGAGCAGTTCTCGGCTTGGTCGGGTGCTCTCGCCACCGCCGGCGACGTTGTGTTCTACGGGACCCTCGAGGGTTACCTGAAGGCGATCGATGCCAAGACGGGCAAGCTGCTCTACAAGTTCAAGACGCCGTCGGGCATCATCGGCAACGTCATGACCTACGAGCACAAGGGCAAGCAGTACGTCGGCGTCTACTCCGGCGTCGGTGGTTGGGCCGGTATCGGCCTCGCCGCGGGCCTCGCCGACCCGAGCGCCGGTCTGGGTGCTGTCGGTGGCTATGCCGCCCTCAACAACTACACCGCTCTCGGCGGCACGCTCACCGTCTTCGCGATCCCGAGCAACCAGTAAGCTCTCTCGCTGAGAACAACGGAAGCCGGCGCGCACCTTGCGCGCGGCGAGGATTGGACCGAGGCCGGCCCTGCGCGCCGGCTTTCGCTTGAGAGGGGGCTCGTCGCGGCGATCCAGGGGACGTCCTTCGATCGTTGCCTCGTCTTCCCGCAACAACGACTTGCTGTTCCCGAGTTGTCATCGACCGACGGTGGGCAGGAGTCTTCGCGTAGGAAGGTTGCGACGTTGCAGCCGATTGCTTTTACCACGGCGACCGGTTTAGATCGGTTGCAGTTCGACGAGCTTCGACAAGAAGCGAGCAACGCAAGGCTGGCGCAGTCCGGCCGCTTTGGGAGGAAGAGATACGATGCGCTCAGTTGGTTTCTCGGTCGCACTCGGGCTTGGCATGTGCTTGATCGCCGGTGTGGCGCGCGCCGACAGTGGGCCGTTCACCGATGCTCAGGCCGATGACGGGCATGTGAAGTTCAACAACAATTGCGCGCAGTGCCATGGCCCCAAGCTCGACGGTGCGCTCGGCCCGAACTTGCACGATGCCAAGTTCCAGGAGATTTTCGCCGGCAAGCCGGTGTCGCAGCTTCGCGACTTCGTCTACGAGAACATGCCGCAGAATGCTCCGAAGTCGCTGAAGGACGAAGAACTCTACCCGATCCTCGCTTGGATCATGAAGAAGAACAACGTGCCGGCTGGCGACAAGCCGCTGACGAAGGCCAGCGCCGACTCGGCGCAATTCCCCAAGACGATCAAGTAAGATCGTCTACGGGCGGAGACCTTGAAGTCGATCTAGATTGGCCCGGACGGCATCACGCCGCTCCGGGCCAGTGTCGTTTGCATGCCTTCGATGCGACCGAACGCGTGTGACGCCGTTCGCGTTGGCGCGTGCAGGAACCGTTGAAGGGAGTGCCGTCGTGCCACGAATCCAATCCGTAGGTGTCGACAGCAATCGGCCTGATGTCGTGACGAGCGACCGTCGTGTCCCGTTCGGCCCCAGGGTCAGGCCCGCGATCCAGCTCGCCATCGTCGCCGCCGCCTGCTTCGCCGCCGCTCGTGCCGAGGCGCAGGTCGTGCCGGACCTCGTCTCGCGCACCGCGCTCCGCGTCTGCGCCGATCCCGCCAACCTGCCGTTCAGCGATCGATCCAAGCAGGGGTTCGAGAACAAGATCGCCGACATCGTCGCCGACCAGCTGAAGGAGCCGGTTCGCTATCTCTGGGCGCCGTCGGGTCCGGGCTTCGCGCGGAACACCCTGAACTCGGACCTGTGCGACATCGTCATCGGCTACGCCGTCGGCTCCGACGTGATGCAGTCGACCAATCCCTATTATCGATCGACCTACGTGATCGTGGCGCCCAAAGGCAGCGCCCTGGCCGACGTCCAGGGGCTCGATGATCCCAAGTTGAACGGCCACAAGATCGGCGTCTTCTCCGCCACGCCGCCGGTCGACATCATGCTCAAGAAGGGCCTGATGGAGAAGGCGATGGTCTACCCTATTCTCGTCGACCACCGTTTCGACTCGCCGCTCGCCACGATGGTGGGAGACATCAAGTCGGGCAAGATCGATGCGGCGATCGTCTGGGGGCCGCTGGCCGGCCTCGACGTCAAGAAGGCCGGCGGCGCGCTGGTCCTGTCGCCCTTGGTGAAGGACGCGGACAGGCCCGGCTTCAGCTACCGCATTTCCTTCGGCATCCGCCACGACGAGCCCGACTGGAAGCACAAGCTCGAGGCCATCGAGCGCGAGCGCGCGGCCGACATCGGCAAGGTGCTGGTGGACTACAACGTGCCGCTGATCGACGATGCGGGGAAGCTGATCCCGCCGGCCGAGGCTCTGAAGGGGGCGGTGGCGCCCGACGCCGGCGAGGGTTCACGCCATAGCCGTGCGCCCAAGGCCGCGCCGTCGAGCTTCAAGATGCCTGGACCGGCGCCCGCCGCGACGCCGCAGGACTTCAAGATGCCGGGACCGCCGCCGAGCGGAGTGCCGGCCGGCCAGCCCTGATCAGCGAAAGCAGCGGATCTCGGCCTCGGCCTGCGCCCGCCGCAGGTCCGCGACGATGTCGTTCAAGCCCCTGGCGGCGCTGAACTCGCGCGACTGGGCTCCGACACCTTGGCGCATCGAGAGGATCGTCTCCGCCTCCTCGTAGCGATCGTAGGGCAGGATCGAGGCGATCACGTCGATCGAGCACGAGCAATGGTCGAGTGCGGATCGGGTGTTGCTGTTGGCCGCCATGCAGCCCAGCACGTAGTCGGCGCGTGCCGACGTCGGATAATCGTTGGCGGGCTGCGTGTCGGCGGCTCGCGCCGCGCCTGTGGTCACCGCGGTCCCGAGGATCAGCGCGGCCACGAGGACGGGGAACGCCTTCACGGCTTGGCCTCCGACGCGTATCGGAGCGTCTCCGAGAACAGGGTCTTGCCCCCGTCGACGGCGCGGATGTCGATGGCGGCGATGGTGCCCGGCACGTCGTTCGAGACGTCGACCACGTAGCTCGAGGTCTGAAGCCCCTTCATCCTGTCCGACTCTGGATCGTTGGCGAAGGGCGTGACGGTGATCCGCGTCACGGCCACCGGCTTGCCGTCGATCTCGTCCTGCGCGGGCTCGATCTTGGCGTTCTCTCGCCACGCCTTGCGGATCGCGTTCTTAATGTAGCGCGGGTTGGCCTTGAAGAGCGTCGAGAATTCCTGGACGTTGTTCTCGAGGATGACGAGCAGGAGGGGGTTCTGCTGGTCGGAGCGGAAGGGTCCGGCCGGCTTGCGATTGGCGCCGCTGAAGAGCTGCATCTCCGTCGTGCGGCTCTTCGCGTCCTCGCCGGCGCCGAGCGTCAGCACGACCTCGTCCTTGAACGGGGTGCCCAGCGAGGCCTCGGCGGTCGTCTTCTCGAAGGTGTAGCGCAGCTTCGCCCCGGCCGGCGCCTTGTCCCATTGCGGCGTGCCGAAGAGCAGGGTCGCGACGTCGGGCTTGTCCGCCGTCGCTGCCGGAGCCGCCGCGCTGGGCGCGGGAGCCGACGGGTCAGCGAAGGCGGAAGCAGCGGAACACACCAACAGCGCGGCGAGCGCCGTCTTTCGTACTGAATCGAATTTCAAGC
The DNA here is from genome assembly GCA_964657815.1 of Vulcanimicrobiota bacterium. Taxonomy (GTDB): domain Bacteria; phylum Pseudomonadota; class Alphaproteobacteria; order Rhizobiales; family Beijerinckiaceae; genus RH-AL1. Next base: position 3,639 of record CAZZWW010000231.1, read on the forward strand.
TTGAACGTCCTCGACTTCGCGCTGGGGCAGACGCCCCGGGCCGCGGTAGATGTAGTCCGGGACCACCTCCGTCGAGGCCTCGGCGGTCGCGAGGGCCTCGATCTTGGCGTGGAACGGCGACTTGCCGCAGGCGGGATCGGTCGCGGCGGCATCGCCGAGCAAAGCGAGCGCCTGGCAGCGGCAGCCGCCCCAATCGATCTCCTTGCGCTCGCAGGAGCGGCAGGGCTCGGGCATCCAGTCCGTGCCGCGATAGGCGTTGAAGGCCGGCGAGTTGCGCCAGATGTCGGCGAGCGAATGGTCCTGCACGAACCAGAACTCCAGACCCGGGATCGATTCCGCGGCGTGGCAGGGCAAGACCTTGCCGGCGGGCGAGACATTCATCAGCTTGCGGCCCCAGCCGCCGGCGCAGGCCTTCGGGCGCAGCGCGTAATAGTCCGGCACCACGAGGTCGATGACCAGCGAGCCGGAAAGGCGCTTGCGCGCGGCGTCGACGATGCGCAGGGAGCGATCGACGTCGGGCCGTGCCGGCATCAGCGACGCCCGGTTCTTGTAGGCCCAGCCATAATACTGGGTATGGGCGATCTCGAGCCGCCTCGCGCCGAGCGTCTGCGCCAGCTCGATGAAGCCCTCGACCTGGTCGATGTTGCCGCGGTGGATCACGGCATTGACCGTCAAGGCGAGGCCGAGCCGCGCGATCTCGTCGGCGAAGCGCATCTTGGTCTCGTGCGAGCCCTTGAGTCCGGCGACACGGTCGGCCGAGGCGACGTCGATGCCCTGGAGCGAGAGCTGGACATGGTCGAGCCCTGCGTCGGCCAGCGCCGGCAGCACGGCCAGCGCGCGGCCCACACCCGAGGTGATCAGGTTGGAGTAGAGGCCGGCCTGCGCGCATTTCGCGGTGATCTCGACGATGTCCTGGCGGGCCGTGGGCTCGCCGCCGGAAAGGTGCACGTGGAGAATGCCAAGCGCCGCGGCCTCGTCCAGCACGCGGAGCACGGTCGCGGTGTCCATCTCCTGCGAACGCTTGTCGAGCTCGAGCGGGTTCGAGCAATAGGGGCAGTGCAGCGGACAGCGGTGCGTCAGCTCCATCAGGATGCCGATCGGATTCGGCACGGGAAACGCGGACGAGGTCATGCTGCCTCCACCACCCTCTTGGCGATCAGGTCGCCGATCATCGCCGCCACGTCGCGCTCGATCGTCGCGGGATCGGCATTGTACTTGGTCGCGAGGTCGCCGGCGATGGTGCCGATCGACCGCTGGCCATCGACGAGCTGGAGCACCGCCACGGCCTGACCATCGACGTTGAAGGCACGCTCGGGGGCGAGCAGCACGTGAGCGTTGCGCACCTGGTCGAAGTGCAGGCGCACGCCGCGGGGCAGTCTCGGCACGCTGGCGCCCGTCACCTCCTGCATGATCCGGGCTATTCCGCCGCGATGGCGGTGATCGCCTGGCCGGGCTGCCATGCGCCGGGCGGGATCACGGAATCCTGCTCGACGTAGGCGTGCTGCAGCGCGTCGAGCTGCGCCCAGAGCACGTTGCACTTGAAGCGCAACGCGTCGCAGACGGCGGCCTGCTCCTTGGCCGTGTGGGCGTTTTCCTTGACGTAGGCGAGCGCGAAATCGGCGTCGCGCGGCGCCTGGGTCAGGCGCTTGCCGAAGTAGGCCAGCGTGCGCTCGGAGATGAAGTCGTAGTTCTTCAGCATGCCCGAGACGCGCTCGGAGATGATG